>JAAYEY010000100.1 GCA_012728505.1 Synergistaceae bacterium
CATCAAAAAGCGGCGACCTCCATCGATATCTTTATACCTTCATAAACCACGAGAAGAGTTGCAATTGTAGTCAATATTATACACAGCCATACTCGTGAATTCTTTATTTTTATCGATTTTTCTAGCGTATCCATTACTTTCCAACAAAGAGTCACACCAAAAACCCTTATAACCAGTACTGTCGACCAAAACGCTGCAAAATTAACTGATTGAGCCCACCAGGAGATACTGAAACCTGCATTAAGCCCCTTAAAGTATACCCAGGGATAAAACATGTGAGTCACGAGAGCCACCACTAAGAAAGCTCTAAATATTGACCATAGCTGCAGCATTGACCTCGGTGCTCCATTGAAGTCTGGCAGTTCACAGTTTTCAAGTAATGAGCATCCAAATCCGGCGTTACTGTGCGGTATCTGGCTAAATATTACAAATATAAAAAGCAACGTCCCTAGCAAAGAAAATGGGGCTGCAAAATTCATATGCAGGGCCATTGTAAATACGTTAAGGCTGAAAGGGTCACCACCAACTCCGTTAGCTGAATAGTAAAAAGCTATAGAGACAAATGCCGCCATCATAGGTACCATAAGTTTCACAAGTTCCTTAATCATTCTGTTGGCAGTAATTTCCGCAGTTGGTGTTCCTAGTGAAAATATCGACAGTATTGCCAATGCCTCAGAGAAAACTGCAAACTGAAGAATCTGTATGAGATCTCCCCCATTATCCATAATCGGAACAAACGAAAAAAACGGGATACTTGCTGATATAGGGAAAAGTGCAGCCAGAGCAAAAGCAGGAAGATAAACGGAAATCCACACAACCGAAGTTTCTGGAAGACTGATGGGAATCGTCATCGACCTGAATATGTCACGAAGAGGGAGCAAAGAGATTGCCATGCCCCTTTTACTTAAATTTTTACTTGAAAAATAGGTATGAGTCGCCTCTGCAAGCAGTGCGACTATCAGTGTAACGATCATAAGTACCCAGGATGGAATAGATCCGACCAAACCCATAAAAATGTCCTGCATTTTTATTCAACCCCGCTGCTAGAAAAGAGTGCTACTGCAAAAAGCAGAAAAAGCACAATGATCGAGATGATGTGCGAAAAAGGATAATCGAACCAAGGCTGCATAATTTTGCTTTTAAACAGACTAACCTTCTCCTCAAAAAAAGATTCTTCTATATCCTCACGACACCCACGGGTCATCTTGTTGCTTACAAGATCTCCGCCGGTTCTTTTTTTGATTATGTAAATCGTCAGACAGAAGATGCCGGAAGAGAAAAGGAACATTTTAAACCATGCTGAGATGTTCCATATAAAATACCCTGTTTCTAAGGTCGAAATCATTCAGAAACCCCTCCCTGATGGATTGCATTTATCAATTGTCCTCTGTTGAGCAAGGAGTAAACTGAGGGTGAAACCATTGAGTTTATAAAAAATGAGGGCGTCACTGTCGAATAAAAGAGAAAAATGAATAGGATGATCAGAGGGAAAATCACTTGGATATCACTGTTCTTGATATCTCCTGAGCTTTCAAACGATTTCCCAAACATCAACTTCGATATATATCGGAGAGATATCATAAGCATCAAGAGGGAGATTATCAAAAGAAAAATTGTCAGAAGAGGCGTAATATAGCTCGAAGACCTATACAAGAATTGTTTTGCTGGAAAGCCTACAAAGGGGGGCAACCCTACTATTACACAAATTGTAAAGAAAAAAACTATCCCAGATAAAGGTATCTTTTTATAAAGACCCCGCTCTTGCCATAATTCTCCATAGGCTGCCTCTTGCTTGAGCGTGCAGCAGACAAATGAAAGTGCGGCCGAAGCAGGAAGGAAGAGTATCCAAAGTGCGACCATACTCTCTATTGCCCCGAAACCATACTCGGCAGCGGGCTGTGCCGCATAAGCACCGCTTATGCTTATCCCCATTGAAATAACAAGAAAACCTTTCATAAACAGCTCTGCTGCCTCAGCAAATTTTATGGGGTCCCTTTCCTTGGCTATTAAGACCAAAGCTGTTAAAAGCATTACAAGCCCCAACAGAATAAATAAATTAGGTATTTTCTCCAGCCCTTGCAACGGACCATATAGAGAGAAAACTATTCTGAAAACCACGAAAAGGGCTGCCTGAGCTCTGATTGCAAAAAATACTCTTTTGGAACCGTCCTTTACATATGACGACGATTTGACAAACATAAAAAAAAGCGGGACGACGAGCAATGCATATGCAATCTTTTCACCGATTCCCAATTTAAGAATTGTAGATAAGACAGCAATATTAGTTGTCCTATAATTGTAATAAAGAAGCATTGTGCCTGCCAGAAACATGAGCAATGCAGCTGCCCTTGAAACATAATACCAATTAAGCTCTTTCAATTTTTCTTTTGTATTGACTATTCCGTGAAAAAGTCCCGAAGCACCTATCTGAGAAATCAATATAAAGATGAACAATGATAAAATGTCCCCTGAATAAAAAATACCCTGTATTCCCGCAAGGGTAGCAAGAAAAAAACTAATTTTTGATAAATTGATAGGGTTTTTCTTGTCAGCCATAGCTGCAAGCCCAGCAATGAAAGCAATAAATCCCATCAAGAAAGCTGATAGAGCACCAAAGACATCTACTTGCAAAACTGCTTTAATCAGCATTGGACTATCCGCAGAAAGTGTTTTGGACCATCCTCCACTGCTTAAAACAAACAATTCCGTGCTTGCCTTTCCAATACCGGTCCAAACTAACCATGTCAGACATAAGTTGGCAACAAGTACAGCAAAGAAATACAGCTTCAAGAATCTTAAGTTTATCTCGAGTGCAAAATCTTTGTTCTTGTACCACTTAAAGATTTTTTTATAAATAAAAAAGGCAAAAGGGATTGATGCTGCTAATAAAGACAGCAAGAGACTCAGTACAGGCAAAGGCATTCCGGGTAACAATCTATATAAAAACATCATTGTCTCCTAACTTGGTTTGAACGGTTCGCACAGCTTGTGGTATTTCCAAACCTAACAAACCATAAACTTTTCATCTCTAAACAATCCTAGGGTTTTTCCATCTCTCTCGATACAACTGAACAAGGATAGCAGATATTTTTAATTTCAATAACCTTCAAACTACA
>JAAYEY010000101.1 GCA_012728505.1 Synergistaceae bacterium
CATCTCTTACTGCCGTGCCAGAAGGACAGTCGATTTCAATTATGCTGAGTCCGGAATTGACCGCCTTTACAGCGAGCCGGTCAAAAGGAATATTGCCAACGAATGGAATACTTTCTGTTACACAAAAAGCCTGGATCTCTTTTGACTTTTCGTTGTTGGTGTCAGATTTATTGATACAGACAGCAATTTGTGTTCCAAATTTTCGGGCAACTTGAATCACTCTATCCATATCACTTATGCCTGAAACAGATGGTTCAGCTACTATCAGAACCATGTCTACCCCGCTAAGTGAGGCTATTACGGGGCATCCTATCCCCGGAGAACCGTCAATAATTGCAAGGTCCGCGTCCTTTTTTGCTTCTTTTTTCATTTGTTTCTTTACTTCTGAGACGAGCAGTCCTGTTGTACCATTTCCCATTTTTAACTGGGCAGTTGAAAAAACTTTCTGTTCATCCTTAAAGAGCATTAAATCTCCTGCCACGTAGTCTTTCATAGAGACAGCACCAACAGGACAGACGAACTCACATACTCCACAGCCTTCGCATGCAAAGGGGTCAACGGAATGAGTTTTGCCATCTGCAATAATGGAATTAAACATACAATGTTCCATGCATTTGTCACAGTTGATGCAAAGTTCAGGATCTATTTTTGCCTTCGGCATACCGAAATAGTCTTTTCTCAACGGCTCAACAGTCTCTGTCATTATGAGATGAAGGTTAGGAGCATCCACATCACAGTCAGCATATACATTTGCTTTAGCAAGTTTGATAAATGCGCTGGCTATCGTGGTTTTGCCTGTACCTCCCTTACCGCTCAGTATAAGCAGCTGTTTCATTGGAGACCTCCCCGTATATTTTTTCAAGCAGGGAAGAAAAAAGCTCCCTGTACTTTTCATTTTGCCTAACAGCAATTTCTGCATTTGAGCTGAGAGTTCCGAGTTCTGCGTCAAAAGGCATTTTATCAAGGATTTTTATCCCTTTTTCATTACAGAAAGTTTCTATCGGGTCATCTCCGCCAATCGACTTATTTATTACCGTGGCATTTGGTTTGTTAAATAGTTTTACTAGCTCGTAGACCATTTCGAAATTATGTCTGCCGAATATAGTCGGTTCTGCAACGAGAAGACAGAAGTCGGCATCTTTTATACTTTCCATTACGATGCAGGAGCTTCCCGGAGGGCAATCGATAAAAATAGGGCGATCTTCTTCAAATAATTCGCATTGCGATAAAAGCTCATCTATTATTGGAATACCTGAAGCCTCTCCGGTGTTCATTATTCCGGATAATACTCTGACTCCTTCCGAATTTCCCGAGAAGACATTTCCAATACACTTATCTTTTTTTGTGAGAGCATTTAAAGGACAAACTAGAAAGCAACCTCCGCAGGAATGGCATATATCTTCAAATACTTTCAGTTTGTTGTTAATGTAGGCAAGTGCATTAAAATTGCAGAATTCAACGCATTTCCTGCATCCATCGCAGATGGACTGGTTGACCTCAGGGATTATTACAGAGACAGGCTTTTCCATGTCCCATTCTGGTTTGAAAAAGAGATGGCCGTTGGGTTCCTCCACATCACAGTCTACGTAGATCGAATCAGAGGCAACAGCAGCAAGATTGACAGACAGGAGAGTTTTTCCCGTGCCGCCCTTACCGCTCAGTACAGCTATTTTTATATTCTTTTTAACCGCCATGTTTTCCATGAAATCCTGCATGGATTTCTCCAAGAATGGCCAGGCGACCTTCTTTAAAGGCGGTGATGTTTTCCTTGAGTGACGTGCCTTCTGTTTTGTAAATTGCAATGTTTGCCGCTGTAAACACATCTGCGGCATTCTGTCCGCAGCGCGGTGTCAGAAGAGCCGATACTTTTGCATCGACTACTGTTTGAGCTGCTTTTATGCCGGCACCGCCCTGGCTGGAAGCGGCTGAATTAGTAAGGAATTCAGCCTTGTCTGTTTCAGTGTCGTAAATGAGGAAAAAAGGTGTCCTTCCAAAGGACATACACACGGTTGAATCAATATTATTGTCGTCTGCAGGAATAGCTATTTTCATTTTGTTTCCTCCTTAAATTTGGTGTTACTTTTTTGGCAGTAATTTCTGATAGCGCACCTCAGTGCGCTTATTCCAAGCAATGAACAATGGACTTTGCTTTCAGGAAGCCCATCAAGCTCGTTAACTACGTCATCTTCTGTAATAGCCATAGCCTCTTCAAGACTTTTGCCTTTTGCGAGCACAGAGGTAGCGCTGGATGTGGCGATAGCAGCACAGCAACCAAAAACGAGATAACTAATGTCGCTTATCTTACCGTCAGTTACCTTAAGGTAAAATGTCATGGCATCTCCGCACTCAGGGTCACCAATACTCCCTTCAGCGTCAGCGTCAGGCATACTTCGTGCATTTTGAGGGTTCATTAAATGTTCGATAACTTTGTCGGAATAAATATCGATCCTCTCCCTGTCTGATAAAATTTGTTAATCTTTACCACGTTGTCTTCTTTGACAACCCTCATGACCACAACCTTCTTCGCTTCCATCGCAAAGCTTATATTCTCCTCCATCTATAAAGAGCACCTTGCCGTTTACGAGGGATTCTGCCAGCTTTGTTCTTGCTTCGCTGTAAATACCCTGAACAGTTGTTCTTGCTATATTCATACGGAGTGCACATTCTTCTTGAGTGAAGTGTTCAAGGTCTATCAGTCTTATAGTTTCGTATTCATCCACTGTCATAATTACAGAGCCTTTTAGCTGTTCATCATTATCGAGCGGTCCAAACCGGTTTGTCTCTGGTAAGCAACAGATTTTTCTCCACTTTACCGGCCTCGACATATCATATTCTCCCTTTCATCTTGAGAAAAATTATTACGTTTCTTCTTCAGTTTTGTTAATATGTTTTTTGAGTTCTTTTTCAACCAATTCAAGCCGACGCAGTAGAAAACTCTTTTCCTTTTCCAGCACATCTTTCTCAGGGGATAGAGAATCTAATGGCCTACAGCGGGCCTTGCCGTACCAACGTCTTATACCCTCCATGGTTCCGCCACCTATGTATGAGCTTTCTCCGCTTTCTTTCTCCTTTATACAAAATCCCATACATCTGCCTGTCATCGGTCCATGTCCATCCGGACCTGTCCCGTCGCCTTTTGGCATATTTATCACTCCTCGTTGTTACTGACATATGTCATCAACACGTCAATTATATTATGTTTTAAACATATGTCAACATTCAACCCAATATAAATTGTTCTAAATCCAACAAAAAACGGGAAAGGCATCATTCGATGCTTCCCCGTTTCAGTAAATATTCATAATCTATTATTTGATCTTATTTGGGTGCAGGAGCCTTAACTACGATTATTTCAAGGGTCTCGTCACCAAGATTCCTAATATTCATCTTGATTCCTTCAGGGATCTTCAAAAGGGTGCTAGGAGCATATTCATGAACATCCTGATCTTTTAAAGTGATTGACAGAGTACCTCTGACTACGGTCATATAGACATTTGAGTTGGAAAAATGTTCTGGTAGCGCATCACCCTTATTGAGAATCATATGCATGTAGTGGATATTCTCATCCTGTACAATCTTTTCGATTGTTTTGTTGTTGCCTTCTGCGATTTTAAACACCTGTTCAATCATCTTGTCATCCCCTTTTAAATATATATGGCGAAAACATGCCATGTGAAGCTGTCAGGTGGAACATCTGGCGTTAAGCGGCAACGTGTTAAATGTCGCGGAAATCAGTTGATATTACGATTGTTTGACTATTGCTTGACAACGTTTGACAGCTTTAACAACCGATTCCCAACTGAATCCCCATTGATTCCCAATCGACTCTCCATCATGATCAACTGCATGTGGGTAAGTTTCAGTATACCTTAAATCACAAGACCTTCGTTCAGGTGCTTGCAATTTTGTGCGATAGCGTTCATTGAAGCAGCGTTGATTGGGTAAGCGATGGGTGATGCTGAAATGAGAGGGTGTGTAGCTACTTGGAAAGTGTTAAGCTCTGTAGCTGTAAGTCCCTTCTGTATCGCCAGACTTAAAATATTAATCATTTCTGCAACAGTATCGCCGCCCGATATCTGAGCGCCAAGTATTACACCCGAACACTTAGAGAAAATCAACTTTATATTGATGGCCTGAGATCCGGGGAGCGAACCTGGATGTTTGTCCATCGTGGTGAACTCTCCAATGTTGATGGTGAATCCTTCCTGCCTGGTTCTTGCTTCTGTGAGGCCGGCAGCAGCGAATGTTTTGCCAAAGATTTTTGTTGAGAAAGCGCTAATTGTTCCTTTGTTAGCCCTTATGAGCCTGAGCTGGAAGGCGTTGCTTCCTGCAATCTTTGCTTCCATAGCTGCGGTCGAAGCAAGGAGCACCGGTACATCTTTGTTAGTAAAGAAGCACTTTTTTTCAGCGCAGTCTCCTACAGCGAAAATGTCAGGATCGCTCGCCCTTGTGTACTGGTCTACAACAATTGCGCCCTTCGCGGTAACATCCAAGCCCGCTTCCTTAGCAAGGATCGAATTAGGTCTGACGCCAAGTCCAAGAATTACAAGATCTGTTGGTATTTTTTCGCCATTTTCAAGTTCGATGGCCTCAACCTTTTTTTCTCCAACAATTTTTTTGACTTTGGTATTTGTAAGAACATTTATTCCTTTTTCTTTCATCATATTCTCAATATCATCCGTATAACTCTTGTCAAAAGCCTGCCACAGGCAAGCGTCCGCCATTTCGTACAGAGTTACTTTTTTGCCTAAGAGACTGATCTGTTCAGCGAATTCTACGCCTATAAATCCCCCACCTATAACAGCTACGTTCTGCGCTTTATCAACCTGTTCAAGCAAGGTCTCGAGGTACTCCTGGTTCTTATATATTGGGAATACATTCTCTAGGTCATGTCCCGGTATAAATGTTGGGATTATGGGAAGAGAGCCCGTCGCAATAATAAGTTTCTTGTAAGTGTATGTGTCGTTATTTTTGGTTGTTACGACTTTGTTCTCTTTGTCTATCTTAACTACCGTCCCAACAACTAGGTTGACTTTGGCTTCCAAGAGCATTTTGTCAGGAATGACATTTTTGTCGGTGCAGCGAAGTGTGCCGTAAATGTATGGGATACCGCAGGGAACCATGACAGCATCAGTATCTCTGATAACTGTTATGTCTATGTCGCCATAAGCTTTCCTAGCCATTGTCGCACTCAGAATGCCACCCGCGCTTCCGCCAATTACCAG
>JAAYEY010000102.1 GCA_012728505.1 Synergistaceae bacterium
AAAGCTTAGAGGTTTTTCGCTATACAAGCTGAGATTTTGAGATTATAGTATTTACCATTCGATTCGATAAATATATATTTCAGGAGGCGTTTTAGATGCAGGAAAAAGTTTGGGTAGTAACTCATTTACAGGGACATGAGATAGCAGATGCCAGCGTTTTTGATAATGAAGTGGATGCTGCTAACTATGCTCGCGAGATGTCTGTCGGAGATGATGACTGTTATAAGGTAATGGAATCAGTCTTAAACAGCCGTGAAGCTAGTGTCGAAGAAGCAGTTCATTGGGTCTCAATGCCTGAGTTTGATGCAGAATGCATGGAGTGTGTTCTTCAAGAGGTTGCAGAAGGTTTTAAAGATGAAGAAATTGACGAATTTAAATGTATAACGTTCCTTGAAGAAAACAAGGAAGAGCTCCAGAAAAATGCAGACAAGATAGTCCAAGAGTACATTAGCAAAGAACTTAGAGAGTACATAAACAACGAACGAGTTATCCTAGGCTAGAACCTTAAGATTTCTGAGAGGCCGGCGGCAAGCCGGCCTCTTTTCTATGAACAAACTGACTTTAAAACATTATGGCACTAATTTATTTTTGCAAAAGAGGAGAATATTTTTGGAATCAATGACTGCAATACCCCTTTTTGGAAGTATCGCAAATGCGTCATTTATTGTCTGTGGTGCTCTTATAGGACTCGCTTTAAGAAAAAAACTGCCTCAGAAAATGTTGGAGCTTCCTGTCCAGGGAATGGCTATCTTTGTAATATCGCTGGGTCTTTCAATGTCGATTACCACCAAACAACCGCTGATAGTTATAGCAAGCATAGCTATAGGCTCTCTCATAGGAGAATTTATCGATATCGAAGCTAAACTTGGAAAAGGATGCGAGTACCTGGAAAATAAATTTGGTGACAGCGCAAAAGGATTTTCATCCGGCTTCTTTACTGCCAGCCTTATATACTGCACCGGATCAATGGCTGTTTTAGGTTCTTTTGAAGAGGGACTTGGCGGATATCCTTCATTACTTTTGGCAAAAGGCCTCATCGACGGATTAACCTCAATTGCGATAGCTGCGTCACTTGGTTTTGGTGTCATTTTTTCAGCGATTCCTGTTTTTATTTATCAAGGAATCCTCACCCTTGCCGCTGTTTGGGTACAGCCATTTATGTCAGAATCTGCAATAATAGAAATGAGCGCCACCGGAGGTCTCATGCTTGTAGCCATCGGTATAAATCTGCTAGGCTTTATGAAAATCAGAGCTATGAATATGCTTCCAGGCTTAGTAATAGCTGTCATCTTAGCTCAGTTCTTCATTTAATAACACTCCAAGAGACAATTACTTGCAAAAGAAATACAGTCCTGTCAACTCTTTTATTTCTAATGGTTGACAAGACTCATTGTTAATCATATTATTTGCCTTATGAAAACTCGAAGGCTAATATACATCTCTATTTTTGCAATACTTACCGCTGTTGGTGCGAAGATTGCTATTCCTCTTCCTTTGATCCCCTTCACTCTCCAAACCATGTTCTGCATTCTTTCAGGAATTCTTCTGGGACCTAAATACGGAGCTGCTTCACAGGCTCTTTACATGTTGATGGGACTTATAGGGATACCTGTCTTTACCGTGGGGAGCGGTCTCGCCTCTATTTTTATGCCTTCCTTCGGATATGTGGTCGGCTTTGTGGCATGCGCATGGGTGGCCGGGATGATAACTCAAAAAATCTCCGCTTCCGGCAGAATCCCGAGAACAAGAGATTATATGGCAGCCTCTCTTGTCGGAGTTGCTACTGTTTATATATTCGGGCTTGCTCACCTATATGTCATAGTAAATTTCTGGATGCCGGGGAATGGGATGACTCTTATGAAGGTGCTCTCCATAGGTCTTTTCAGTACTATAGGAGGAGATATCGTGAAAGCCTTTTTATCCTCCGTTATAGCCGTGAGGATAAGAAAGACTTCCGTCTTTTCGGGAATATGACAATTAGAGGACGGTTTTCTTCTGCCCAGCTCTTTTATTTATAAATTCCTTCATTTTATCGAAACTGTTTTCGCTTATTATATGTTCTATACGGCAGGCATCGGTGTCGGCTGATGCTTTGTCAACACCTAGAATCTCTACGAAAAATCTAGAGATTATCTTGTGCCTGTCATAGATAGCATTTGCCATATCAAAACCTTTTTCAGTCAGCACCAATTCTCCATTATGTTCCATTACTATAAGTTCCTTTTTCGCAAGAAGCTTCACGGCTCTGCTAACGCTGGGTTTAGCGTAACCAAGCTCGTTTGCGATATCTATCGATCTGACTGTACCGTTTCGTTCTTTGAGAATCAGTATCGTTTCAAGATAATTTTCTCCGGATTCGTGCATGTTCTTTCCACCTCTGTTATTTACTGCGTTACTGCGGCTAAACTCAGCCACGTGAAGCGGTGGTTAAGGACTGCCAGGTGGAACATCTGGCGTGAAGCTGCAACGTGAAACGTGTTGCGTGAAGCAATAGTGAAGCAGTTGTTTAAAACAAAAACACTTGGTGGACCTGGTTTCCCGATCTCGAAACGCACTCGAAATAGTTCGGACACTATAGTAATTTTATATGTTTACCTTACGGTAAACGGTGCCCTCCTGATCAGTTACATGCGGGAAAGACGGTGGGGAGGTTCATTTATTATAATCAAGCACCAGACCGGAACC
>JAAYEY010000103.1 GCA_012728505.1 Synergistaceae bacterium
AGTAAGAGCCGGAGCCAGGCAGGTTGAGTGTACGATTAACGGACTGGGAGAACGGGCAGGAAACGCTTCGATGGAAGAGATAGTTATGGCTTTGAACACAAGGCCTGACCAATATACTGTTAAAACTGCTGTCGATACGACCAAGCTTTACAGTACTAGCAAATTGGTAGCCCATCTTACCGGTGTTATGGTCCAGCCGAACAAGGCTGTAGTAGGAATGAACGCTTTTGCTCATGAAGCCGGTATCCACCAGCACGGGATGCTATGCAACAGAGCGACCTACGAGATCATGACTCCTGAAACAGTTGGGGCTCCGGCATCAGATCTGGTTCTGGGCAAACACTCTGGCCGTCACGCTTTCAAGGACAGGTTGGAAAGTTTGGGATATCAGCTTTCAAAAGAGGATATTGAAACAGGTTTTGTCTATTTCAAGGAACTTTGCGACAAGAAGAAGGACGTAAGTGACGGAGATATAGAAGCTCTTATCCTAGACAGAGTTCTCTCTTTTGTCCCTGAAAAAAGATACGTCCTCAAGGACTATTCTGTCCACGTTGGGACGGGGAGCAAGCCGACCGCGAGCGTTACTTTAACCACGGATGGCGTCGACCACACTGAAGCGTCTGTAGGCAACGGGCCTGTCGACGCGTCATACAACGCAGTAAAGAAGATTCTTGGATTTGCCCCACAGCTTAAGGGGTTCAGAATCGGCGCAACTAGCGAACGCTCTGATGCTCAGGGTGAAACCAGGGTAATCCTCCATCACAAGGAGATACAGGCACAAGGACGCGGGACTAGCACCGACGTAATTGAATCATCAATAAGGGCATATGTAGATGCGATAAACAGACTATACGCTGCAGCTGCAGTAAAGGAGATAAAATTTAATGGCCATGACTCTCGCTGAGGCGATAATCGCCAGACATACAAAAGACCCGGTTGAGCCGGGAGCTATATGCCGTGTCAGCGTAGATTTTGCTTTTACCAATGACATAACAGGTCCTCCTGCGATAAAAGAATTCAAAAAAATGGGAGCGACGAAGGTTTTTGACCCAATGCGCTGTGCTATTTTACCGGACCATTTTTCACCCGCAAAGGACATAGCTTCAGCCGAACAGATAAAAGAATGCAGAGTTTTCGCTGATGAACAGGAAATGCTTTTTTGGGATGTGGGTAGAGTTGGGGTCGAACATGCGTTTCTTCCTGAGAACGGACTGGTCCTTCCCGGAGAGATAATTCTCGGAGCCGATAGCCACACCTGTACACACGGTGCTATGGGTGCCCTTGCCACAGGAGTAGGCTCGACAGATCTTGCTGCCGCTTGGGCATTAGGCGAAACTTGGCTCAGGGTTCCTGAAACCATGAAGGTTTCCTATGAAGGGACTCCTTCTGAATGGATCTGTGGTAAGGACATGATACTTGCTCTAATTGGAAAGATTGGAGTTGAGGGGGCAAGATACATGGCCCTTGAGTTTCATGGAGAGACCCTAGCTGAGCTCGACCTTGATGACAGGTTCACACTTTCGAACATGGCTATTGAGGCCGGAGGCAAAACAGGCCTGATAAACCCCGATGAAAAACTACTGAAATATGCAAGTGCCCGCGCCTCAAGGCACTTTGAACCCCTCTTTGCAGATAAGGATGCAGTTTATGCCAAATCTATTTCCATAGACGTAACGGGTATGGAGCCGCAGGTAGCTATGCCGCACCTTCCGGATAACGTAAAAGGTGTTTCAGAGGTTACCGGAACGCCTGTAGACCAGGTATTCATAGGCTCTTGCACAAACGGGAGACTCAGCGACTTAAGGGTTGCGGCCAAGATATTAAAAGGAAAAAAAGTCTATAAAAAAACAAGATTGATGGTCATCCCTGCCTCATATGAAGTTTACAGGGCTGCAATGAAAGAGGGACTTTTTGATATATTCCTCGATGCGGGAGCCTCAATTTCAACGCCCAGCTGTGGTCCCTGCCTAGGAGGCCACCTTGGCATCCTAGCTTCAGGCGAACGCTGTGTTTCTACAAGCAACAGGAACTTTGTAGGCAGGATGGGCTCTCCCAAAAGCGAAGTCGTCTTGGCCGGTCCTATGGTAGCCGCAGCTTCAGCTGTCGCGGGACATATCTGTCATCCAAGAGAAATAGTCTAACAGGAGGCGGAAAAATGGAAACATTCTTTAGTGGAAAAGCATGGGTTTATGGTGATAACGTAGACACCGACGTAATTATTCCCGCAAGATACCTTGTAACCAGCGACGAAAAAGCTCTTGCGGAACACTGTATGGAAGATATCGATGAAACTTTTGCTTGCGGTGTGTTAAAGGGAGACATTATATCTGCAGGGAACAACTTTGGCTGCGGTTCCAGCAGGGAACACGCTCCTATCTCCATAAAGGGGTCAGGGGTCTCCTGTGTGGTTGCTAAGTCATTTGCGCGCATATTCTATCGGAATGCGATCAACATAGGCCTTCCTATACTGGAATGTTCAGAAACCGACCGTATTTCAAAAGGAGACATCATAGAAATAGATTTGGCTGAAGGATCTATTACAAACAAGACTAAAGGCGAGACATACTATGCCAAGCCTTTTCCTGAGTTCCTTCAGGAGCTGATAGGTCTGGGAGGACTGGTTCCATACGTCCAGGCTAGGCTTTCCGAACAAAGTACGGTACAGGAATGAAAAAATATAAGATAGCAGTTATTAAAGGAGACGGAATCGGACCTGAAGTTATCGGGGAGACCATAAAAGTTCTCGATAAGACGGGTAAAGAATTTGGTTTTGCATTTGAATGGAATGAATATCCTTATAGTGCAGGCCATTATCTGGCAACAGCTGAAATAATGCCTGAACATGCGATGGAAGAGATGTCAAAATGTGATGCGATGCTGCTTGGTGCAATTGGCGACCCTAGGGTAAAGCCCGGTATTATGGAACAGGGTATTCTGCTTGCGCTCCGTTTTCGTTTTGATCAGTATGTAAATTTGCGTCCTGCGTTTTCGCTGCCGAGAGTCAAAACTCCCGTGGACCTTAAAGGTATAAAAATTGATTCAGTTGTCGTTCGAGAAAATACAGAGGACCTTTATATGTGCATAGGCGGAACGACAGAATCGGGAGAGCTTGAACTTCCAGTAGATGTCAGCAGAGGAAAGTACGAGCTAACTGGTTCGATAAAGCTGAAAACAGATCCACGCTATCCTTTCGCCGCTCAGGCAGCCATAAACAGCAAACCGGGTGTTGAGAGGATCACAAGATACGCTGCGGAGCTTGCAAAAAAGCGCGGCGAAGATACTGTTACAGTTGTATCTAAATCGAATGCGGTCTCAGCCCTTTACGGATTTTTCGAAGAAGTTGCGAAAAAAGTAATGGCCGATGAATATCCCGAACTCAAATACGCAATGGTAAACGTAGATGCTCTTTGCTATCACCTTGTCAGGAATCCGTCCGCTTATGGGGTGCTGCTTTGTCCGAACCTTTTTGGTGACATAATCAGCGATCTTCAGGCTGGCCTGGCAGGCGGACTTGGTACTGCGGCAGGAGGAAACATCGGTGAAGGACTCTCAATGTTTGAACCGGTGCACGGATCTGCGCCGGACATTGTAGGTACAGGCAGATCAAATCCAGTTGCAGCAATACTTTCGGGCGCAATGATGCTTGAGCACCTTGGCGAGGGAGAGGCATCGAAAAAAATTAATAAAGCCGTATCAGATTTTCTGGAAAATGCGTCTAACGAGGATCTTCCATTTGAATTTGGAGGAACATCAACTTTCGAGCAGGTTGGAGAGAACATTAGAAGAAATATTTAAAATAACCAGACAAGCATGAAGACCTCTTTCCGGAGGTGCAAACGCTGTCGTTTACTTTAGGAGGTATATCCAATGGCTAAAATGAACGGAGCTCAGATGGTGGTTAAATCGCTTGAGGCAGAAGGAGTAGATACAATATTCGGACTGCCCGGTGGAACTGTTATCCATCTTTATGACGCTATATACGATTCAAAGATCAACCACATACTCATGCGCCATGAACAGGCTGCGGCACATGCAGCAGACGGGTACGCACGAGTAAGTGGAAAACCGGGAGTTTGCATTGCCACTTCGGGCCCCGGCGCTACCAATCTAGTAACGGGAATTGCTACTGCAAACCTTGACTCTGTTCCCATGGTTGCTATCACAGGACAGGTTGCGACTACGGTCATTGGCACAGACGCATTTCAGGAAGCGGACATACTCGGAGCTACTATACCCCTCGTCAAACACAGTATGCAGGTAAGAACACCAGAACAAATCGCCCCGGCAATAAAAAAGGCTTTCTACATTGCCTCTACGGGAAGACCCGGCCCAGTTCTAATAGATGTGCCGGCGGATGTTCAGAAAGGTTTTGGGGAATTTGAATACCCTGAAAAGATAAGCTTTCCCGGATATCACCCTGACAAAGGAACAGACCTTGCTCAGCTTGATGCCGCAGTATCGCTCCTTGAACACGCAGAGAGACCCTTGATATTTGCAGGAGGCGGCGTAATAAGGTCAGGTGCGGCAGCAAAGCTGACTGAAATGGCCGAAAAGCTTCAGATACCGGTGGCAACGTCCCTGCTTGGCAAGGGAGCCTTTCCTGAATCCCACCCACTGGGGCTCTCTCTCGGGATGGCAGGGATGCATGGGCATCCTGTAGCAAACAGGGCAATCATGACGGCGGATGTGATCTTGGCCATAGGATCGCGTTTTAGCGACCGGACCACGGGAAACAGATCTAGTTTTGCCTCAGAGGCCAAGATAATCCATATAGATCTTGACCCTGCAGAGATTGACAAAGCTATTGGTTCAGAGGTATGGCTTGTCGGCGACGCGGGGACAATAATCGACGCCATCATGAATTCAGTGAAGAAAAGATACTTCGACCATTCCCACTGGATTGAAGAACTTGAATTGATACGTCAAAAAGAGCCTCTGCCAAGAAACGAGTATGTTGGAGAGATAGCTCCCTGGCAGATTATTGAAACCCTTCGCGAAATAACGGGAGGCAAGTCGGTGCTTACTACTGAAGTTGGTCAACACCAGATGTGGGCAGCGATGCACTATAAGGTGGAAGAGCCGGGTCGTTTCGTTACTTCAGGCGGACTAGGAACAATGGGATTTGGTTTTCCCGCTGCGATAGGTGCGGCCTACGCATGTCCCGGACAGCATGTCTGCTGTATAGCCGGTGACGGAAGTTTTATGATGAACATCCAGGAACTGGACACCTGTGCGCGTTACAATATTCCTGTGAAGGTCTTTATCCTCAACAATTCCTGCCTTGGGATGGTCCGTCAGTGGCAGGAGCTTTTTTACGATCGCCGCTACTCGAACACACTTTATACCCGCAACCCCGATTTTGTAAAAATTGCCGAAGGTATGGGAGTCAGCGGTTTCTTGGCAACAAAACCTGAAGAGGTAAGAAAGACGATAGAAGCTGCTTTGAAAGTCCCGGGTCCTGCTTTGGTCGATTTTAGGATTCCTCAGGGGGCTATGGTTTTACCGATGGTCGTTCCCGGTGGTTCTATTGACAAAATGATACTGAATTAAAGGAGATTATTAAATTATGAACAGCGATAAGGCAAAAAAAGGTTACCAGAGAAGCCCTCACCGCTCTCTGCTTAAGGCAGCGGGATATACAGACTGGGAGATAGAACGCCCGTGGGTTGGAGTTGCAAATTCTTACAACGCCATAATCCCTGGACATGTCCATCTCAGAAGCATAACTGAGGCTGTAAAGGCCGGCATATACGCGGCAGGCGGACTCCCTATCGAATTTCCTGTAATTGGAGTGTGCGATGGTATAGCAATGAACCATGAGGGAATGAAGTTTTCTCTCCCAAGTCGTGAGCTGATCATGGATTCCATAGAAATAATGGCCCGCGGGCATGCGTTTGACGCGCTTGTTCTGGTAACGAACTGTGACAAAATAGTCCCCGGCATGGCAATGGCTGCAGCAAAACTTAACCTTCCCTCGGTTGTGATCTCAGGCGGTCCTATGATGGCAGGTATGATGAAGGACAGAGTACTAGACCTTAACAGCGTTTTCGAAGGTGTTGGAATGAAGGCCGCGGGTAAAATTTCGGATGAAGAGCTTAAGGATATAGAAGACAACGCCTGCCCAGGATGCGGATCATGTTCGGGCATGTTCACGGCAAACACTATGAACTGCATGATGGAGGCTCTTGGACTCGCACTTACCGGAAACGGCACAATCCCAGCAGTCCATGCGGGACGTATCAGGCTCGCGAAAGATGCCGGACGTGCTGTAATGACTCTTGTCGAGAAAAACATCAGGCCGAGAGATATTCTTACTATGGAAGCATTTAAAAACGCCCTTGCTGTTGACCTCGCACTTGGAGGATCTACGAACACTTCCCTGCACCTCCCGGCTATCGCATGGGCCGCAGGACTGGAGCTTCCTCTTGAGCTTTTCAACGAGATAGGAGCAAGAGTTCCGCACCTCTGTTCAATGAGCCCCGGAGGACAGCACCATATAGAGGACCTCTGGCAGGCGGGTGGAGTTGAGGGACTTATGGCAAGACTTCTGGAAAAGGGCCTGATAAAGGGTGACCTGATAACAGTTACCGGAAAGACGGTCAAAGAAAATCTTCAAAAAGCCGCAGTCGTAAACAACGACGTTATCCGACCGGTCGAAGATCCATATCATAAAGAGGGCGGACTCGCATTTATAAAGGGTACTTTGGCCCCGCTTGGAGCCATAGTAAAACAGTCTGCTGTCCTTCCGGAGATGCTGGTCCATGAAGGCCCTGCCCGCGTCTTCGATTGTGAGGAAGATGCAAGCAAAGCCATCCTCAACAACGAAATAAATGACGGGGATGTTGTGGTCATCCGTTTCGAAGGACCAAAAGGCGGTCCCGGTATGCGCGAGATGCTTACCCCGACATCTGCCATCATGGGTCAGGGAAAAGGTGCGACAGTCGCACTTATAACAGACGGGCGTTTTTCTGGCGCCACAAGAGGCGCAGCCATTGGCCACGTTTCACCTGAAGCTGCGGTAGGCGGGCCAATAGGGCTTGTTGAAGAGGGAGATATCATCTCCATAGACATCCCTGCCAAGAGGCTTGATCTCAAGGTAAGCGATGAAATCCTTGCTAAGAGAAGAGAAAAGTTTATTCCTAAACTCCAGAAGGTAGACAGCCCCTTCCTCTCGAGATATAGGGCTTTTGTAAGCTCCGGGGTCGAAGGAGCAGTAATGAGGGAAAAACCGGAATAAATTACCTGGGCGAAACAATTCACTTTTAATATGAACAAAACGAAACAGAAACGAACAAATAAGAACTTTAGTACCATCCGGTAATGCAACATAGTTGCTGTAAGTATTTCTATAGCCTATAATTGACTTTATTGAAACTCAGTCTCTATGGGAGGTAATATTGTTATGTTCAAATCAAAACGTTATGGTTTTTCCCTATTCTTGTCCTTGTTGCTGGTATTGTCTATTTTCTTGGCTCCATTATCAGCAAGTGCAGCCACAGAGCTGACCGTCTTCGTGGCGGCGTCAATGACTGAATCGATGAATCAGATCGCAGAGCTTTATAAGAAAGTTGCTCCTGATGTAAAGGTTCTCTATAATTTCGACTCCAGTGGCACGCTGAAAAAGCAGATTGAAAGTGGCGCACAATGCGACATTTTTATCTCGGCCGGCCAGAAGCAGATGAACGAGATGGACATTAAGGCAGACCCAAAAATTAACACACAAAAGCTTGATCTTATGATGCAAGGCACACGATTCAATTTAGTCTCCAACAAAGTTGTCATGATAGTTCCTAAGGGAAAAAATCCCAACGGGATCAACGACTTCAAAGATGTAGTCACAGATAAAGTCGGAATCGTTTCAATCGGTAATATGGATGTTCCGGTAGGACAGTATGCAAGAGAAATATATAAAAACCTTGGTATTTGGGATAAGTTAAGAATTATGAATAAGACAAGCTATGCAAGCACGGTAAAAGAAGTTCTTTCACAGGTTGCTGCAGGAGCAGTGGATTGTGGATTAGTTTATAGTACTGATGCAGCCACATCTAATGCTGTAGATGTCGTTGCAGAAGCACCAAAGGGTAGCCATAGACCAATAGCTTATCCTGCGGCAATTATGAAGAGTACGAAAAACCAGAAAGCAGCAGCAGCATTTCTTAATTTCCTTAAAGGACCGGAAAGCGTAAAGGTTTTTAATAGCATTGGATTCGTCGTTCTAGGTAAATAACAACAAAATTCTATGATAACAAAAAGGTGGCCACGCCAGAAAAAAGTTTGGCCACCTTTTTTCATTACTTGCTGAATCGGGGTAAGATATGGACTGGTTCCCACTTTATAATTCATTACGCGTAGCGTCGATATCAACATTCCTTACATTTTTCCTTGGAGTATTTGCTGCCCATTATATTGCAAAAACGCCCAAGGTACTTAAAGGGCTGATTGATGGTATTCTGACTTTGCCGCTAGTTTTGCCACCCACTGTAGTCGGTTTCTTTATGTTAAAACTAATAGGACCGTACGGGCCTCTAGGTTCACTCGTCCTTGAAAAATTTGGATTTAGAATGACTATGACATGGTACTCTGCTGTTTTCACTACAACTATAATTTCTTTCCCCTTGATGTACCGAACTGCCCGCGGTGCGTTTGAAGCATTTGACACCACATTGCTCTACTCAGGACAGACTCTGGGATTATCGAACACGTTTCTCTTCTGGCGAGTTGTGATGCCAAACTGTAAACAGGGGATTTTGGCAGGTACCGTTCTCTCCTTTGCGCGTGCTCTAGGAGAATTTGGCGCTACAACTATGGTATCTGGTTATATGCCCGGCAGGACAGCAATAATATCTACTACTGTCTATCAACTTTGGAGAGAAGGAAACGATGCCCTTGCTTATAAGTGGGTATTTGTGAACCTGGCAATCTCGCTCATAGTCCTCATAGCGGTAAACATGCTTGAAAATAGCTACAAGCAACCTGTCGGTGTAGCAAAAGACCATTTTGAATATGAAAATTAGAGGTTAAAATGTCAATATACGTGAAGATAAGAAAAAAGTTTGGTAACTTTGTTCTCAATACTGAGTTCGAAGCAGATAACGAGATACTTGCGCTGCTGGGATCTTCAGGCTCAGGCAAAAGCATGACTCTGAAATGCATCGCCGGAGTCATTAAGCCGGATGAAGGGCGCATAGTGGTTGATGGCGAGACATTGTTTGACTCAGATAAAAATATTAATTTGAGTCCCCAAGAAAGGCATGTGGGTTTGCTTTTTCAAAACTATGCACTTTTTCCGAATATGACGGTGGAGCAGAATCTTTGTTCTGCACTAAGAAGATGTGATGGACAGAATAATAGAAAAGAACGGCTTGAGCTTATTCTTGATAGTTATTATTTAACCGGCTTGGAGAAACATTATCCGGGACAGCTTTCCGGGGGACAACAGCAGCGTGTCGCGCTTGCAAGAATAATGGCGAGCGATCCTAAAATTATAATGCTTGATGAGCCACTTTCAGCTCTTGATAGTTATCTGCGCTGGCAAGTAGAGAGAGAGCTCGCAGAAATCTTGAGTAAATTTAAAGGTACAACTCTCTATGTTTCCCATAACAGAGACGAAGTTTATAGGCTATGCCATAAAGTATGTGTCATAAACGGAGGACATTCTGAAAAAGTAAGTACAATCGATGATTTTTTCAACGCTCCATCGACACTTGCGTCAGCTTTTTTGTCAGGATGTAAAAATTATTCAAGAATAGAAAAACAATCAAATGACACATTCCAGGCTCTCGATTGGCACGCCAACTTAAAGTCCGCCGTTTCTATACCCGATGATGCTACATACATAGGTGTCCGAGCTCACAGTGTTCTTCCATTTTATGATGGTGATGAAAGCCAAAATAAAGTGACTTGCAGAGTACTTGAAGTCCGAAACGACCTTTTTTCGGTTGCTTTTACGTTGCTGCCTTTAGACGCTAACCCTAAAAATGAATTTGGACTAATTCGGATGGAGTTGCCTTCTTTCAAAGGAGAAACCGTCCAAGCGGGGGATATTATGGCGGTAAAGATTCCGGAAGATGCGATTATGCCCCTACTAAAACGAGAAAATTATAGAAAACTGAAGGATTAGTTTACTGTATGAGTACAACTTCCCCATCCAACCTTTCGAAGCAAAATAAAGGCAGAAGAATTTTCAGCTCTTCCGCCTTTATTTATTTTTTACGTGATCTTGTCTAATCCTTACAGGTCCTCTCTCAAGGCGCCCCTATTTTCTGCAATATACGGTGTCTATAAGGGTCCCATCACGATATTCTACTACTGCAACGACTTTATCATAATCGAATTCAGCAGGACTCGGTATGCCTGTCAGCTTCTCGACTTCCTTCTTTAATGCCGTTATGTCGACAATGGGAAGTCC
>JAAYEY010000104.1 GCA_012728505.1 Synergistaceae bacterium
GGACTGAAGAAAAAAGATTTATCTCCCATGAGGGCAAGAAATGTTGATGCCTGTACAGAGGAACGTACAATATTGCGTACTTTTACAATGTCATCAGCGGATGGAATAAAGGCGAAGTTGGATCTCACACGAAAAAGTTTCCAGAGAGATAATATAAGCGTGAGAATCGAAAGAGAAACACTTGCTTTCAAAAACCATGGGGCTTCTCCGGACAGAGCAAACTGTAATATGCTTAAGTTTGCAAATTCTGAATGTCTGTGCGAAAAATAACCCAGCCATGCGGCAGATACGAGCACAATAGCCGTTGAGATCACCCAGCTGAAAGATAAGTCTGGATATAAAAGTTTCGAACTTCTGTCGAAATATTTTCTTGCTGCCACAAGAGGAATAAGAAGCATTGTTATAATCAACGCTTCTTCGTAATCAAGGCCCTTTACCATAGAAAGCACAATTCCTGCCCCAAGTAATATCGTAGTCAGCAGCCAGGCTATATGGAGCCTTCTTCTTATTCCCTGGGCAAGAAGCAAAATAGCAATTCCGGCAAAGCTGCCCAAAAATTTTGAAAGTTCAAGAACGGTGGGCGGCAACAATTCTTTCAGCAAAGAAAGCCTTTGCGGCAGCCCCGGTGTCACGCTGGAAAAAAGCAGAATAGAGCCTGCAAGAAAAACTCCCACCGACATTATCTGCGGATATATAGCAATAAATCCTTTTCCGGCGCGTACAGTGACATTCTTCGCATTTTGGCCGAATAAAGAAAACTGGTGCCAGCCGAACAAAATGACAGAAAGACAAAGAGGAAAAATATAATAAACAACTCTGTAGATTATTAGGGCACCGACCAGACCATGAGCTGGATACCATGGAGAAAGCGTTGCAATGATAGTTAGGTCAAGCACGCCAAGTCCACCCGGAACCTGACTTAAACTTCCAAGAAGCACAGAAATTACGTAGCATCCTATGAAATGGAAAATCGATATCTCGCTGTGAGGCAGTAATGAAAAGAGAACCATGGAAGCACAGAGTAAATCCGTAGTAGAGACAGCCAGTTGTGCGAAAAAATATTTAAGCGGAGGCAATGATACATCTTGCACCCAAATCTTGATGCTTTTTCCTGACCAACTCAAAAACCCTGCCAGAATTACCAGAAATAACGAAATAAACCCCGGAATCCTTCCCCATTCTTTCAGCAACGGAATCTGAGCAAATATGCCAGTGGGTTCAGAAAGTAAAAGCGCTCCGATTAGAGCGGCAGATCCAAGGCTTATTGTAAGATTACAGAAAGCAATGACCTTCGCCGTCTCCGTAGCGCTTAGCCCGTAGCTGCTGTAGATGCTGTATCTCGATGAGCCGCCCGTCAGCAGCGACATGCCCAGGTTAAATGAAAGTGTGTTGCTGACGAATGAAGCAAACGCCGTTTTCGCCCAACTAAGGGGCTTACCTATATATTTAAGAGCCATCCCGTCATTCAGAGTAAGCACCATATAGTTGATAACCGTAAAAATCAAAGCCATAACAAGCCCTTTTGCCGGGATATCAGCAATCGCCGCGCGTATATCAGCGAAGTGGTACTGAGAAAGTTCCTTATGAATCAAATACAAAGCAAAGACAGTGATAACCAGTACTATTATCTGAACGATCTTCCTTCTATCCGGCAACCCCATCGAAACATCTCCTTACCCCTACAACAATAAAAATAAAGCCGCTAATTTCAGAACCGAGTGTTTAACTCTTTAAGATATTACCCTCACCCTATTCTATTACATAAAAGGCCGCGGTTATACATGTGGGTTTAATTATCTCGAGTGCGTTTCTAGATCATGTCACCGCCGGGCTATAATTGACCGAAAACGCCGGAAAGAAATTGAC
>JAAYEY010000105.1 GCA_012728505.1 Synergistaceae bacterium
AGTATTGCATTTTGCGAGAATCGTGCTACAATTTCAATACTAATTCAGGGGCAAGTTCTGGAAGAGTGGGTCGTGCCCACTCTTCTTTCTTTACAGGGGGAAAATTATGGAGAAAATCAAGCTGACCGACATATACAAAACACTCAGAGAGCGAATAGAATTGCTCGGTTATGAGTGTGTCGGTTTTGAAAACGTGAGCGAGGATGGGATGAAAATCCTCCGCGTTTATGTGGATCTACCGGCAGGTATAAACCTCTCCGACTGTGAAGTTGTGGCAAGAGATATAAATTTGTATTTGGATGAAATGGAAAGCTCACTACCTGAAAGATATTATTTCGAAGTAAGCTCCCCTGGGCTTGAACGCCCACTTTTCACACTGGAAGACTACAAAACATATTCCGGTAAAGAGGCTCAGGTATCACTAAAGGGCGGTAAGAAAGTTACCGGGATAATTAACGGCGTGGATGAGGACGAAAAAGTGAGCCTTATTTCTGCAGATGGAGAAAGTTCGGTCCCATTCGCTGATATAAAAAAAGGCAAGCTGATTTATAAAGAGGAAAAAGGGCAGAAGAAAACGTTCAAAAAGATTAAAAAGAAATAGGTCTTTATAAGATTTTTAAACGACTCAGCGAGATAAAAACAAAAAATATTTATGAATAATTTATGAGAGGAGTTTAATAGATGCAGCTTGGAAAAGATTTCAAGAAAGTGCTTAAGCAGATAGAGGAAGATAAAGGACTTACAGAGGAGATAATTGTTGCAAGTCTGGAAGCTGCCATGGTATCTGCCTATAAAAAGTACAAAGGCGGCAATCAGACGGCAGAAGTACATATAGATTCCGAGACCGGAGATTTTACCTTGTACGAGGTGAGATTGGTTGTTGCTGACGAGACTTCTGATGACACAGAAATCAGTCTTGCAGAGGCAAAGCGCAGAGGACATGAGGATGTTGAGGTTGACGATGTTATAAGGAAGGAAGTCTTTCCTCAGGATTTCGGCCGAATCGCAGCCCAGACAGCCCGACAGGTTATCATCCAAAGACTAAAAGATGCTGAGCGTCAGGTAATATATGAGCAGTTCTCTGACAAGATTGGTAATATAATAACAGGAACAATATTTAAGTCTGAGGGAGACCAAGTACTAGTCCGTCTCAACGAGAAAACAGAGGCTATAATGCCTAAGGAAGAACGTATAGTTGGTGAGAAATATGCTGCCGGCTCAAGGATGAAATTTTATCTTCTCGACGTAAGGCAGACGACTAGAGGTCCACGCATAATAGTCTCCAGGACACATCCCAAGCTTCTACACAAACTTCTTGAGCTTGAAGTGCCTGAAATACAGGATGGAGTCGTTGAGATTCGTAACATAGTAAGAGAGGCCGGTACTCGGGCCAAGATTGCCGTGGCGAGCCTAGATTCCAACGTTGAACCGCTGGGAGCTTGTGTAGGTAAGCAGGGATCTCGTATAAAATCTATCAGCACTGAACTTCACGGAGAGAGGATAGATATTATAGTATGGAGTCAGGACATCTTGACATACATCAGAAACTCCCTTTCACCAGCAAAAGTGATTAAAGTAGAACCGCTTCTTGACCAAGACCGTTCTGCTATTGTCTACGTCCGCTCAGACCAGCTTTCGCTTGCAATAGGGAAAGCCGGACAGAATGTCAGACTTGCAGCGCGCCTAACGGGCTGGAAGATAGATATTAAGGTCAAAGAAGATGAAAAACTACCGACGATGAAAGATCTCTTTGAAGACCTCAGCAGCGTAGTCGAAGACGAAGAGAATGAAAGTTAGAGAACAATAATGGGCGAAGAACCTAGGATGCAAAAAAGAAAACGCCCCCGTACATGTGTTGGATGTGGCGAAGAGTCTCCCAAACGCGCCCTACTGAGAGTCATTAGGACTCCGGAAGGCGAGATTAAATATGATCCTACCGGGAGAGCCAACGGCCGCGGAGCTTACCTCTGCAGCTGTAGGGAGTGTGTTATGCTAGCAAAGAAAAAAAAGGCGCTTTCCAGATCGCTTAAGACCGAAGTCAGTGGAGACGTTTATGAGACTCTTCTGACGCTTTGCAGCGATGAAAACAGGGAGGCCTAATATGAAAGCTCAGTCAAAAAACGAAAGCATAATGAATATTCTTGGACTTTCTAGAAGGGCAGGAATACTTCTTATTGGACAAGATCATGTTTTAGCTGCCGGCAAGCACAAGGAAAAACTGATTGTGGTAGTTACCTCCGATTGCTCAGCCACCCTTCTCCGTTCTCTTAAGCCGAGAGTAGAACGAGGAGAAGCTATACTGCTGACATTGGAAAATACGGATAGGACCACCTTGGGATCATATCTCGGGGTAGGATCAACACAGATCGTCGCTCTTCCGCAGGGCGGGCTGGCTAAAAAAGTTTTGGCAATTTATGACAGGAGTGGTGCCGATGAGCAAGATCAGAGTTTATAATCTGGCAAAAATGCTGGAGATGAGTAATACGGAGATAGTGGATCTGCTGACGGAGATGGGAATCAGTGTAAAGTCACATATGAGTTCCATTGACGAAGAAGTTTACCAGCAGGTTGAAGAAGAACTTAAGAGAAGAAAAGAAGCTGAAGAAAAAAAAGCTGTTGAAGCCATTACTACGTACCCTGTAGTATATATCAGCGAAGGCGCTTCGATTGCCGATGTGGCAGCGAGTGTCAATGAAAAGCCAGGTGCTGCGGTTAAGATTTTGATGGCTGAAGGGCACATGGTCCCGGCCACAGAGCTCGCCGACAAGAAAATCCTTGAGATACTCGGAAAAGGTTTAGAGAAACATTTTGTGTTCGGAGAACCAGAACAAAAAGAAGTTGTTGAAGAAAAAATTAAGGGCAAAGCTGTAGAAAAAGAGGACAAGCAGACTCCTTCGCAAAAGGGTATCAAAAAAGGCAAGAAAGCAGGAGAGAAGGACCCCAGAGATCTGCCATTCAGGCCTCCTATTGTTACTGTAATGGGGCATGTTGACCATGGTAAGACGACGCTTCTTGACTGTATAAGGAATACGCGAGTCACTGAGAAAGAAGCAGGAGGCATAACCCAACATATCGGTGCCTCAAGAGTTGAACACGATGGTAAAACACTCATATTCCTTGACACACCCGGTCACGAAGCCTTTACCTCTATGAGGGCAAGGGGAGCACAGGTAACAGATATAGCGATACTTGTCGTTGCAGCTGATGACGGAATCAAACCTCAGACCATTGAAGCCATGAACCATGCCAAAGCTGCAGGAGTTCCCATAATTGTAGCCGTAAACAAGATAGACAAACCCGCAGCTAAACCAGAAAGAGTCCGACAGCAGCTTTCAGATTACGGACTTGCTCCGGAAGAGTGGGGCGGAGACACGATAATGGTCGACGTTGGAGCCAAGACCGGCATAAACATAGATCAGCTTCTAGAAATGATCATTCTCGTAGCAGAAATGCAGGAGCTCAAGGCAGATCCTAATGCTATGCCTGAGGGCACTGTTATAGAAGCAAACCTCGATAAGGGTAAAGGCCCCGTTGCTACTGTCATTGTGCAGAACGGAACGCTTCGCCGTGGAAATATAATTCACACGGATACTGCCTGGGGGAAAATAAGAGCGATGATCGACGACTCAGGTCAGAATGTTGACAGCGCAGGACCTAGTATGCCTGTAGAGATTCTTGGGCTTGAAAATGTGCCTCAACCTGGCGAAAAATTCACGGTTATAGCATCGGAACGTGAAGCAAGAGATATCATGTCCCATTATGAATTTGAACGCAGAGAGATGGACCAGAGCAAGTCAAAGCGTCTAACCTTGGAAGAACTTTATGAAAAGATGCAGACAGAAGAAGTCCCTCAGCTCAACATGGTTCTTAAAACAGACGTTCAAGGTTCACTTGAGGCTTTTCATTCGTCACTTATGAAGATGAATAGAGAATCTGTAACTATAAACATAGTCCACGAGGGAGTTGGAAGGATATCCGAGTCAGATGTGATGCTTGCCTCGGCTTCAAACGCTATCATCGTAGGATTCAATGTAAGACCAGATAGTAATGCGAAGAAAGTCTCAGAGTCTGAGGGAGTGCAGGTACGACTCTATCAGGTAATTTATGACATGCTAGATGATGTAAAGGCTGCAATGGAAGGTATGCTTGCACCGGAACTGCGTGAAAATACACTTGGAACTGCAGAGATAAGAGAGCTATTTAGAGTTCCCAAGATTGGTGCCATCGCCGGATGTCGTGTTACGGAAGGTCTTATCAGAAGAAACGCAAAGGTAAGGCTAATTCGTGAAGGTGTCGTCTTCTGGAACGGAGAACTTTCCAGCCTTAAACATTTTAAGGAAGACGTAAGAGAGATCAAAGCCGGTAACGAATGTGGTCTCAGCTTTGAAAAATTCCAGGATTTCCGTGTTGGAGATGTAATAGAAGCATACGAGATCGTTAAGGAAAAAAGGACTTTAGAATAAGGAAGATAAAATGTCGTTTTGGATAGGAGTTGCCGAATGTTCTTTGAGGCTGCCCTATGCGGGAAGTCTAAAAGAGCGGAGGCACGTTGTTCGATCTATATTGGACGGAGTGCGAAATCGTTTCAGTCTCTCATCCTCCGACCTGGGACCTGCCGATAAATGGCAGGATGCGTTGCTTGGTTTTGCAGCAGCGGGATCTTCTCCGTCTGAGCTTGAAAAAAGACTCAGGAATTTGGAGAGTTTCCTGATAAGGAAAGAAGCCGAGGGAGACTTTAACATAGTACGTTTCACTTGGGAGGTTTTTGCCTATGGTGACCTATAGGATGGACCGGATAAATAAAGAATTTTTGAAGCTAATATCAGAAATGCTTCAGACCCGGATAAAAATAGAGGATGCTAAAAAAGCTATTTTGACAAAAGTTAGTACATCTAAAGATTTGAGTCATGCCAAGGTTTTTTACACGGTACTTGAGACTGAGCAGAAGGATGAAATACAAAAAGTACTTGACATCGTGGCGGGACAGTTAAGATCAATGCTTGGCAAGCAGATGCATCTGCGCACCATTCCTAAACTGAACTTTGTCTTTGATGACTCAGAGGCTAAGGCGAGGGCAATGGAAGATCTGCTCGACAGAGTTGCTGCGCTGGATGCAGAAAAACGTTCTTCGGGAGAAAACTGACCATGGGTATGACAGTAATGGGTGCTGTAATCGAGAAATTTAAATCCAATGATAAATGGGTAATTCTCTGTCACGAGAATCCTGACGGAGATACGCTGGGATCCGGATTGGCCCTTTATTCTCTGGGAAAGAGGCTGGGGAAAAAAGTCCGAGTAATGGGAAGAGATGTCATTCCTGAAAGATATAAGTTTCTTCCTTATCACGATGATTTTGAGTGTTGTAGAGAAATTAAAGAAGATGATATTAAAAATGCACTCTTAATCTGTGTCGATACCAGCACTGCGGCAAGAAGTACCCCCGGCCTTAAGGAGGTACTACCCATTGCTGACAGTATAAATATCGCCCATCATGGCGACAATCATCTGTTTTGCAAACTAAATTTGGTTGACACTGATGCTTCCGCAACCGCTGAGATAATTACTGAGATGCTCATAGAAGGCGGATGGGGCATAGAATATGAAGAGGCCGTTTCTCTCTACGCTGGACTCGCTACTGACAATGGGAACTTCAGGTTTGCGAGTACTACTGCTAGGAGCCATCTTTGTGCAGCAAGGCTTCTTGAAGCTGGAGTCAAACCCGCTGTAATGGATGGCTATTTAAATGAAAACATAACCCTTTCTGTACTTAAACTCTGGGGACTTGCTTACACGAGGACAGAGATGTTTTCCGACGACAGTGGAGCGCTTTTCTGGCTTAGGAAAGAAGATTTTGAAGCAGCGGGAGCCGACCTGAGCGCCGTAGATGGCCTCGTTAACATGTTGCTTCGGATCACAGGAGTAAAAATGGCGTTGTTCCTTACTGAAGTAGGCAGTGAAAACAAACTAAGTATAAGAACAAAGGCTCCTTTTACAGCAAGGGACATAGCATCCGTATACGGCGGTGGAGGTCATCTCCAGGCTGCAGGAGCAAAGCTTGAGGGGAAATTTGATGATGCATTGGCATCTGTAAAAGCAGAGGCGGAGAAATATATTGCTAACAGGACTGCTGCTGTTAAATAAACCGGTAGATATGCGCAGCACAAAATGTGTGGAGTTGGTGCGCAACAAACTTGGTAGGAAAACTAAAGTCGGACACGGAGGCACACTCGATTCTACAGCCTCCGGTCTTCTTATTGTTCTTATAGGACTTGCTACCAGACTTAGTAACTTTGTTATGGATATGCCAAAATGTTATGAAGTTACTGCCTATTTGGGAATTGAAACATCTACAGACGATGCTTCCGGTGATGTTACTAGAAGTTGTGAGTGCCGAAACATAAATGAAAGAGACGTTGACTTAGCGTTAACCTCCTTTTTGGGGTGGAGAATGCAAGCGCCACCAGATGTCTCAGCTGTGCATGTTGACGGCAAAAGAGCACATGAACTTGCAAGAGGCGGGCACGAGGTCCTGATAGAAAAGAAACCGGTCTTTTTTGCCTCCGTTGAGAGAACAAGCGAGATCTCTGAAGAAGGAAGAGTCTCTTTTCGGATAAACTGCGGAAAAGGCACTTACGTCAGAAGTTTTGTAAGGGATCTGGGAAGACTTCTTGGCTGTGGAGCACACGTCTGCGAGCTTAAAAGGCTTAGTTGCGGTCCGCTAGAACTGGATCGTTCGGTTGATGCCGGATTATTGGACGATATCAACAAAGAAGCCTTAGTAGAAAAACTCTTGCCTCCGGAAAGCTTATGTGCTGCATCAGCATCTTACCTTTGCTGTGAAGAAGGGACAAAGAGGCTTATTAATGGACTAAACATCTCACTACACGATCTTAAGAGAGAGAATTTCGCCAGATACTCAAGCAGGACGGGCAACGTAATAGTAAGATCTGAAAAGATATTTTCGATTTGTCAATTTAAAGATCCAAGCAAACCATATGATCTTTACCCTGAAGTCAATATCATCAACGACAGGAGCATTTGAAAATGATTTTTGCATTAGGAGCATTTGACGGTTTTCATCTTGGTCATCAACGTCTTTTAGAAACTGCAAAAGAACGTGCGGCTAAGACGTGTAATGAATGGGGAGTTATAACATTTGAGGGGCATCCTCAGCTTCTTTTCAGTAAAGACTCATTCAAGCTTCTCTTTACTCCAGAGGAGAGGGATCTGCTGATTAGTTATCTTGGTATCCCTTTCGTGGACAAGGTGCCGTTCAACATTACCCTTGCAGACATGCTTCCTTCTGACTTTTTGGATCATATCTCAAAAAGGGTATCTATAGATGGCCTTGTGGTCGGAGAAAATTTCCGTTTCGGTAGGGCTAGAACAGGAACTTCTGAAATTCTTGCCGAGCTTTGTGCCGAAAGAAACTGGACTCTTGATATTATTGGTTCATTCAGACTTATCGGCAATATTGTAAGTAGCACCTCTGTTAGAGATGCCTTGCTCAGGGGACAGGTTGAATCGGCGTGCGAAATGCTCGGTTACCCATTTATGATCCGCAGCAAGGTGATAAAGGGTGATGGAAGGGGCAGAGTCCTCGGCTTTCCAACTGCAAACCTCTCTGTTCGGCCTAATAAGATATATCCGGCAAGAGGAAGCTATGCAGGTATTACCTACATAAAAGGAGATTGGTATCCTGTAGCCCTGAATATTGGCTATAACCCCACTTTCGAAGGAACTAGGGGATTGCACTGTGAAGCCAATATAGTTGGTTTTGAAGGCGACCTTTACGAAAAGACCATCACTCTACACCTGCTCTCAAGAAACAGAGAAGAGATTAAGTTTTCCGGAGCTGATGCCTTGGTCGTCCAGCTAAAAAAGGACATAAAGCATGCAAAAGCCACAGCGTCCTCTTACATGAAAAGCTTCCCCGAAGTACTAAGGAAGTTTTCAAAACTAGAGCTTTGACATGCGAAGTTAGGTGACGTATCATTACTGCCGCAGAGGCGTGCGGCGTGAAGCGGCGATTTTATCGCCGTGAAGCAATGGTGAAGCAGTAGTGAAGCAATTGTAAAGACTGCGATCCAAAGCAGCCACGGAGTAACCTCCTCATTGTCTTTCCCGTATGCACTTGAGCGGGAATCCAGGTTTGGTTTCAAAAACGTTTTTATAAAAAACCAAAGCCACTGGACGCGGGGGCTCAAAGGCATGCCGGTGAGACGAAGGGGAGAATATTTTTTTAGTGGGTCTTATTAGTTTGTTCCCATTGACTCCCAATTGATTTCCAACCGATTACCAATTGATTCACGCGGCAGATTCACGCCGCAGCATACCGGCGAGACGAAGGGGAGAGTATTTTTTTAGTGGGTTTTATTAGTTTGTTCCCCATTGACTCCCAATTGACTCTCCAACCGATTACCAATTGATTTCCGCGGCACTTTCCACGCCGCAGTACCTAGGCTTTTTAATTTGAAGGAGGACGATTTTCCTTGTTAAGGTATCTAAGATTGCATGTAAAAGGAATAATGATTGCTGTAATTCTTTTGTTTGTAGCTTCCTGTTTTGCCGGTTATGGGCTTTATGCGCGTTCCGGAGGTGGAAATGATGGTAACAAGGATTATGCTGTTGCTGAGGTTAACGGAAAAAATGTTATGCGTTCTGATATCGAAAAGGGCACCATGCAGCTTGCCGAAAATATGGGGGCAGGCAAAGAGGTCACCTCTGAAGATATTCCATTTATGAGAAAAGCAATCCTCGACAGTACTGCGATTGAAGCAGAACTTGTAAAAGAGATCAAGAACCGCAAGATCGAAGTTACAGAGAAAGAAATAGACGAAGCGTACACAAGCATTATGGACAGCTATCCGACAAGGGAAGAGTTCAAAGCATACATAGAACGTTCTGGTATAACAGAGAGCCAGATAAGAGCAGATATTAAGAAACAGATATCACAAAAAAAAGTTATGGATGCCCTTGCTGCTGAGATAGATGTGCCTGATGACGAATCACTTAGGTTCTATGAATCAGCTAAAAGCATGCTTTACAAACAGCCTGCAGGGTTCAAGGTAAACATTGCCACATTCAAGAACAACGAAGCCGCACAACTTGCTCAGAAAGCACTTTCGGAAGGTGCAGCTTGGGATAAGGTAATGGATGATAACAAGGTTCATATAATGTCATCTACTCCCTACGAGAAGCCTGTACTGATAACAGAACAGATGCTGGTAGATTCTCTTGCACCGCTAAAAGATCTTCCATTAAATAAAGTTTCTCCTGTTATGGCAGTCACGAGCAGCGATTCATATGTTGCCGTTAAAAGGAGCAAGGAATCGGAAAAACAGCTTAGCTATAATGAAGTAAGTGCTGATGTCACAGCAATGATAAGAAATCAAAAAGCCCAGGAAAAACAACAGGAATTTTATGAAATGCTTCTTTCGAGGGCAAAAATAAAGATTCTCGATCCCCAAATATTCCCTGTTCCAGCATCGGATGACGTAAAATCTGGCGATAAGCAGTAGCACAAGCCGTTAAAGGTATTGACAAAGGCTATGTTGAGCAATAAAATAGCCCCTGTTGGTGAGGTGGCCGAGCTAGGCTGAAGGCGCTCGCCTGCTAAGCGGGTAGGGGGGCACAAACCTCCCTCCAGGGTTCGAATCCCTGCCTCACCGCCATCAACTATACAATGCGCCGGTAGCTCAACTGGATAGAGCATCGGACTACGGATCCGAAGGTTACGAGTTCAAATCTTGTCCGGCGCGCCATAGCAGAAACTAATCCCTGAGGCTTGTTCTACCTCGGGGATTTTTGGTTTA
>JAAYEY010000106.1 GCA_012728505.1 Synergistaceae bacterium
AAAGTTTTTGGGGTTCTTCATTCCTTTGCCGCCGGAAATAATGATCTCTGCTTCCTGTATGGGCAGCCCTACCGATGTCTCAGGGACGAAGCCCAAGTATTTCAGCGCGGTTTTAAATGAATCCGAAGAAGGATAAATTCTTGTTATTTCTCCTTTACGAGAGATGTCGGGACAGAGCGGTTTTTTTGATTTGGGTCTGACAGTGCACATTTGTGGATCCCGCCCACGTGTTTTTATGCCTGCCATAACGTTGCCGCCAATAGCAGGTCTTGTCTGGATTAGTCTGCCCGACTCAGGGTCTGTGGACAGCTCAGTACAGTCAGCGGTAAGTCCGCACCCGATTTTCCCGCTTAGCATGGGCATTACCGTACGCCCCTGTGTAGTAGCAGAAGCTATAAGTATTGAAGGGCTGAATTTGTTGATGAGCTCTTCAAGGATGTTCACCTGTCTGTCACAGAGAAAATTTTCAAGAGAAGGATCATCTATTACATATACCTTGTCAGCTCCTGCATGGATTAGCTCTTCTGATTTTGAAGAGATTTCATCCCCTATCAAAACACTTACAAGACGGCTTCCCATAGAGTCCGCCAGCTCTCTCCCCCATGCGAGAAGTTCCTTGGATACAGGATGTATGTTTTTACCTCTGACCTCAGCTAGTGTCCAGATTTCTTTTACTTTATCAATCATTTCGCTGCCTCCAGACAATTTTTCTCATCAAGAAAGTTTACGATAGTTTCGATAGTCTCTTCCATCCCGCTTGAAGAGGAAATCTTCTTTCCCTGTCTGGTCATTTTGGGGTATGTTATGTTGATTACCCAAGTTGCTGAACCTTTTAAGCCCGTCGAATTTTCGTCAAGTCCAAGATCTTCGGCATTAAAGACGAGGATTTCTGTTTTTTTTGCCCGCAGCTTGCCTCCGAGGGTGCATAGTCTTGGAATGTTCATTTCCTTAACCGGTATGACCATTGCAGGAAGGGGGGATCCTATTTTCTCGTGTCCGCCTTCTATGGACCTGGTAACTTGGATGTATCCCACACCAAGTTCATCTATCGAACTTATATAGGTAAGTGCCGGTATATTGAGGAATGCAGCTGTAGCTGGTCCGACCTGCCCTGTCTCTCCGTCTGTGGCCCTCTCTCCGGCGAATAAGATATCAAAAGGTCCCAATTTCTTTAGAGCTTTCGCCAGTATTCTGGATGTGGCAAGAGTATCAGACCCGCCGAATCTTTTATCGGATATTAGCACTCCGCTGTCGCATCCCATTGATACAGCATAAACTGCAGCTTTCCTGGCCTGAGGTGGTCCCATTGTGATGGCTGTTATCTCAGTTGTGCCTTCGGGTCTGCTCTCCTTTATCCTAACTGCAGCTTCGATAGCATGGAGATCAAGTGGGTTAAGCTCAGCTTCCACACCCTCTCTGACCATCGTTCCGGTTTTTTCATCAATTTTGACAGTGTCGACTGCCGGTACCTGTTTTACTAGTACAGCTATCCGCAAATTTATTCCTCCTGCCGAGCGTTTTAAGCCATTGAGTTACATCATAGATCCTATTTAGCGATTTGTTATTATAAACTATCAAAAAAATTTTTCCAAATTTTACGTATTGAGGTTACAATTGATTTGCATCTGTTTAAATCAATTTTACTGTTTACCGAGAGGGGTTATAAAGAAATGGATTCAACAAACGAATTAAGAGATTTTAAAGCTGTAAAGATGAGCTCTGAGACGATAGCAATACTCAAGGAAAAAGCGCGAAATGGTAGGGTTTGGTCAATAATTGCGACTTCAGCCGCAAAAAGCGGACACCCTGGTGGAGCGCTCTCTTCTATGGATATATACATGACCTTACTTGCTACTGCTGATATTTCACCTGATAGATCTGACTGCCTAGAGCGAGACAGGATAGTGGTAAGCCACGGTCACACATCCGCAGGTTTTTATTCCGCTCTTGCGGCATATGGATTCTTCACCCCTGAAGAGATGTATTCAAATTTCAGGCGTACATGCAGCCCTTTCCAGGGTCACGTTGAGAGAGATGTTCCCGGCGTTGACTGGGGAACAGGCAACTTGGGTCAAGGACTTGCGGCGGGGGTTGGATTTGCTCTTGCAGCAAGGGCTCGCGGTTCAAATGCACGGACATGGGTCGTAATGAGTGATGGGGAGCAGGTAAAAGGACAGGTCGCTGAAGCAAGAAGGATAGCGGCGAAAGAAAAGCTGAACAGCCTTACCGTACTTGTAGACTGGAATGATATACAGATAAGCGGTCACATTGATCAAGTAATGCCGTCTAATATTCCTGATCTTTGGAAAGCTGACGGATGGCATGTTATAGAATGTGATGGTCACTCTTATTCACAGATATACGACGCGATGAGATGTGCTGCAACACATGAAGGATGCTATGTGATACTTTGTAGAACGGTCATGGGAAAAGGCGTATCGTTTATGCAGAATATTCCTGATTACCATGGTAAAGCTGCTTCGGGAGAAAATCTTACAGCGGCCTTAAATGAACTTGGCGCGGACATGAAAATGTTTGATAAAGCACTCGAAACAAGAAAAGGGGACCTTCCAAAAGGTCGCGAGATAATAAAATGTGCAGCTGATATTGATACCGGTGTCCCAATTACATACTCGAAAGACGACAAGAAAGACAACAGGGGAGCCTTTGGTAAAGCACTCGAACAGGTAGGAGAACTGAATTACAAAAAAGAGGGTCGCACTCCTATAATAGTCTTTGACTGTGACCTTGCCGGTTCAGTCAAAACTGATGGTTTTGCAAAAGTGGCCCCGGACAATTTCATTCAGGTAGGGATACAAGAACATGCCACTGCGACAGTAGCTGGGGCTGCGTCAACAGCGGGTGTTATTTCGCTCTGGGCGGGCTTTGGCGTTTTTGCTGCAGATGAAGTCTATAACCAGCAGAGACTCAATGACATAAACGAGGCGTCGATAAAAACCGTACTCACCCACACAGGACTCGATGTCGGTGAAGACGGCATGACCCATCAATGCATAGACTATGTGGGTCTCTTCCGCAACACGTTTGGATGGAAGGTCGTAGTTCCTGCTGATCCTAACCAGACCGACAGAGCCACAAGGTGGATGCTCAAGGAACCGGGCAATGTATGCCTTGCTATGGGAAGGAGCGTTCTGCCTGTAGTACTTAAAGAGGATGGAACTCCATATTTCGGCGAGGGTTACACCTTTACCTATGGAGAGGTCGACCTTCTTAGAGAAGGTACGGATGCTGTGATACTTTCTATGGGACACTTTGCAGGCCGTGCCATTGCGGCGCAAGATATCCTTGCAGCAGAAGGAGTTAGCGTAAAGGTACTTCACTGCGGTTCACCCCTTGGAATGGATCCTGATAAACTTTTTGACCTGATAGGTGATAAACCTCTTGTTACGTGTGAAGACCACCATGTCAACACAGGAATAGGTTCGATCGCGGCTATGATGGCGGCACGCGCCGGAAAGGCACTTAGGATGATCAATATGGGTGTTACTCATTATGGATGCTCAGGGCCGGGCAGTGAAGTAATGGCTGAAATGAAACTATCGCCTAAAGATATTGCCGCTGCAGTCAAAGGTTTGCTTAATTAGATGCTCAAGGCAGGAGATTTAGTATTTATCTGGAACCCCAAAAAAGGAGATAATTTTCTTATAAAAATAACCCCAGGTATGTCACAGGGGACACATTTCGGTCAGATCAAACACGAAGAACTTATGGAACATGGTTATGGAGAGGGCATAGTGACTCCTAAAGGAGAGGTCTATTATCTACTTAGACCGACACTTGCCGGATATACAAGAAGATTGAAAAGACAGACACAGATAGTTTTTCCAAAAGACGCAGGGTTCATTCTCGAGCACATGAATATCTTTCCCGGGTGTACGGTTGTGGAATGCGGAACAGGTTCGGGAAGCCTCTGCTGTACCTTTGCCCATTTTGTAGGTGACCAGGGAAAGGTATGTACTTACGACAGGAGAGAAGAATTCTCCGCTCTTGCAAAGAAGAACGCCGAAAAATGGGGAGTTGCTCACAGAATTGAATTCAACGTCAGATCGCTCGATGAGGGATTCAAAGAGAGAAATGCAGATGCGGTTTTCCTTGATATTCCGACTCCGTGGGATTATATAGACAAGGCATATGAAGCTCTTGCCCCCGGAAATCACCTTGGAATAATTGTACCTACTACAAATCAGGTGTCAGACACCTTAGTTAAGCTTGCAGAATTAGGATTCGTCGATGTACAAGTAGTCGAGCTAATGCTTCGCTATTACAAAACAGAACCTAACCGCATAAGACCAGATGACCTGATGATAGGACATACGGGTTATCTAATTTTTGCAGTAAAAACGCTCCCTCTCCCTGAACCGGAAGTAGTAGGAGAAGATGATGAGGTTGCCGGAATTGAAGCTGTAGCTGAAACTGAAACCGAGGAAAAGGCAACAGAAGAGTAAATATAACTGGGAGGTCAGGACACTGCATTTATCTGAAAATAAAAAATTAATCCTGCATATTTGCTGTGCTCCTGATGCGACAATCCCAATAGATGATCTTTTGAAAGAGGGTTATGAGGCGGAAGGGTTTTTCTACGGCAGCAACATACATCCGGCTGATGAATTTTATAAAAGGGCCGCGGCTGTGGAGTCGCTTTCTAAAACGAAAGTGATAGAATCTTACACTATGCCTTACGATCCCGACAGGTGGACCATAGAGACGGAAATGCTTGCTTCTGAACCTGAGGGAGGTAAAAGGTGTCTCTTGTGTTTTGAACTCCAGCTGATCGCTGCGGCTAAATATGCAGTACTCAGGGGGGCAGGGTTTCTAACGACGACCCTTACGATAAGCCCACATAAAGATCCTTACGTTATAAATGCGATAGGAGAAAGAGTATCTACTGAATATAAACTGACCTGGGTCTCAAGGATATGGCGTAAAAATGATGGATTCAAAAGATCCTTGGATGAGAGCAGAAGACTGGGGCTTTACAGGCAGGACTACTGTGGTTGTATTTATTCAATTAGAAGTAGGTGACAAAGAATGGATGAAATAAAGGACCTTCCCTCTGGAAAACTTTCGCCTAGCGCGCTTAAACGGAGTGTGCTTCAATATGTCGGTGCAGTGAGAAAAGAAGTTTTGATAGGCCCGGCAGTTGGAGAGGATGCGGCTGTGATTGAATGGCCAAAAGGCAAGTACCTTGTCTTTTCATCTGATCCTGTAGTAGGAGCTGAAAAAGGTGCGGGAAGACTTCTGGTAAGGATAAATTCAAATGACATCGCATCAAAGGGAGCAGACCCGGCTTATCTTGCTGTTACGCTTATACTTCCCCCCTCCATGGGAGAAGAAGGCGCCGCTCGTATTATGAGAGAGATTCACGAAGAATGCCTCGCTCAAGGTATAGCAGTTGCAGGAGGGCATACGGAATTCAACGATAGATACGAGAGACCGGTGATAATGGGAGCTATGATAGGTACATCGGACAGGGTGCTTAGAGCCGAAGACCTTAGACCCGGAGATGAGATAATCGTTACAAAACATATCGGAATCGAAGGTATGTCTATATTGGCAACAGACAAACCGGAACTTTTGAAACCATTCATGTCTAAAACTGATATAGAAGAACTGATCTCATGGGCTGAAGAAACATCAGTTCTGGAAGAATCTAAAGCTTTGAGAGAAATAGCCACGTTTATGCACGATCCTACAGAGGGCGGTTTTATGGGAGCAATAGGTGAGATATGCTCATTAAGCGGCTTGAGAGCAGATTTAGACTACGCTTCAGTACCAGTACATCCTTTGACCAGAAGGGCGGCAGA
>JAAYEY010000107.1 GCA_012728505.1 Synergistaceae bacterium
GGCCTCCGTGGTCGCGGCGGCGGTGGATTCTCCACCGGCATGAAGTGGATGTTCTGCCAAAAATCCCCCGGACCAAAAAAATATGTGATATGCAACGCTGACGAAGGAGACCCGGGTGCCTTCATGGACCGTTCCCTCCTAGAGGGCGACCCTCACGCGATACTTGAAGGAATGGCTATCGGAGCATATGCAATGGGTGCTGACGAAGGCTATATCTATTGCCGAGCTGAATATCCGCTCGCGATAAAAAGACTTCTAAAGTCAATAAAAGATGGGGAAGAAGCAGGTCTTCTCGGGGATGATATCCTCGGCTCCGGCTTCAACTTCAAACTCCACGTTAAGGAAGGCGCCGGTGCATTTGTCTGCGGCGAAGAGACCGCACTGATGAACTCTATAGAGGGTAAGCGCGGTATGCCTCGCCCCCGTCCTCCCTTCCCTGCAATAAAGGGGCTCTGGGAAAAACCCTCCAACATTAACAACGTGGAGACTTGGGCGAACGTGCCACAAATAATGTTCAATGGTCCGGAATGGTATGCAGCCTACGGTTATGAAAAATCACGCGGGACAAAAGTCTTCGCACTTACAGGCAAGGTTAACAACACTGGGCTTGTGGAAGTGCCGATGGGAACCACCATCCGTGAGATCGTATTCGATATAGGCGGTGGCATCATTGGCGGCAAAAAATTTAAGGCCGTTCAGATAGGTGGACCCTCCGGCGGATGCCTGACAGAGGAGCATTTAGACCTGCCTGTCAGCTATGAATCGCTTACGGCCGCAGGAGCCATCATGGGTTCAGGCGGTCTGGTCGTCGTCGACGAAGATACTTGCATGGTCGACTTAGCCAAATTCTTCCTCGAATTCACTCAGCGTGAATCCTGCGGAAAGTGCATCCCCTGCCGAGAAGGAACCAAAAAGATGCTTGACATCCTTATCCGAATCACAGAAGGCAATGGGCGTGAGGAAGATATCGAAAACCTTATCTACCTTGGGACACAAGTCAAGACAGCATCCCTATGCGGTCTTGGCCAGACAGCTCCTAACCCTGTGCTTACAACGATACGCTACTTCAGAGATGAATACGAAGCACATATCAGGGATAAGAGATGTCCGGCGGGAGTATGCCCTGCACTGATAAAAGTCACAATCGATCCGGCTAAGTGCGTAGGCTGTACAAAATGCACAAAATCCTGCCCGGTTAACGCAATTTCCGGAACAGTCAAACAGCCGCACGTCATCGATCAAGATCTTTGCATAAAGTGCAAAGCTTGTATCGAAGTTTGCCCGTTCAAGGCAATAGCTGCTATATAGGAATGAGGTGAGATAATATGGCAAACGCAACGATAAATGGAAGAAGCGTAGAGTTCGAACCTGGTAAGACAATATTACAGGTAGCCAGAGCCGCCGATATTTACATACCGGTCCTCTGTGAACATCCTGCGCTTGAAATAGCGGGAGCTTGCAGGGTCTGCCTCGTAGAGGTGGAAAAAAACCCCAAGCTTCTGACAGCCTGCTCCACTCCTATAATGGATGGAATGGTAATAGAGACTAATACTGAAAAAGTTAGAGCAGCCCGTAAGGCGGTCATCGAACTTCTTCTAATCCGCCACCCACTCGAATGCTTCAGCTGCAGCAGCAACGGAAAGTGTGAACTACAGGCAATCGCATATGATCTCGGAATAGAGAAATCTCCCTTCTGGGAAGAAGGAGACACCTGCGTAGAGCATAAGCTTGACGACAGCAACCCCTTCTACATCCGTGATCTCAACAAATGCATACTTTGCGGCCGCTGCATCAGAGTCTGTGACAAGCTCTCTCAGTACCATGCCATTGACTTCCAGCAGCGTGGTATCCACACAGCTGTCCAACCACCGGTCGGAAGAAAACTGGAAGAATCTGACTGCACATTCTGTGGCCAATGCGTCGCTGTATGCCCGGTCGGAGCTCTTTATGAGAAACCGTCTGTCGGAAAAGGTCGTCCTTGGGAAGTCGAAACAACGAAGACCATATGCACATACTGTGGCGTTGGATGTGAGCTTCTCGTCGAGGTCAACAAGAGAACCGGTAAGATCGCAAATGTGACATCTGACCATACAAATATGAATTCCGTCAACAAAGGCCGTACTTGCGTAAAAGGCCGTTTCTCATGGGAATTCGTAAACCATCCCGATAGACTTAAGACGCCTCTCATTAAAGAGAACGGAGAATTCCGTAAGGCGACTTGGGATGAGGCTCTTGACAAAGTGGCTGAAGGCCTCAAGAGGAACATGGGCAAAACCGGATTTTTCTCCTCGGCACGGTGCACCAACGAGGAAAACTACCTCATGCAGAGGTTCGCAAGAGAGGTTATGGGCACTAATAACATAGACCACTGCGCCCACCTCTGACACTCCGCAACAGTTGCAGGTCTCGGTGAGACCTTCGGAAGCGGAGCAATGACAAATAATTTTGATTCAATCCAATCTGCCGATACCATCATGGTAATCGGTTCAAACACAACTGAGGCACACCCCGTCATCGGGATGATGATAAAAGAACAGGTCCGTAAAGGCGCCAAGCTTATCGTCTGTGACCCACGCACAATTGAACTTCACGAGTTGGCCACAGTTAAAATCAACCAAAGAAGCGGATCTGACGTAGCACTTCTCAACGGCATGATGAACGTAATCTTGGCCGAAAACCTTCACAATCCTAAATTCATCGAGGAGAGAGTGGAGAAGTTTGAAGAACTAAAGGCTACGGTAGAAAAATATACACCAGAGTATGTTGAGGGCATCACCGGTGTACCTGCGGATACTATCCGTGAGGCCGCACGTACATATGCTGCAGGACCAAACTCGGCTCTCTTCTACACGATGGGTATCACTCAGCACACCACCGGAACCAACAACGTCCGCAGCTGCTGCAATCTGGCTCTTCTCTGTGGAATGATGGGTCGTCCGGGAACTGGCGTGAACCCACTGCGCGGACAGAACAACGTGCAGGGTGCCTGCGACATGGGAGCCCTACCTGCAACTCTGCCTGGCTACCTTAAGGTAGGTTTACCCGCAGCTGCGGAAAAGATCGAAAAGCTTTGGGGATGCAAGATTCCTGAAGAAGGAAAAGTCGGTCTCTCTGTAGTTACAATGATGAAAGCTGCTGGCAACGGAGAACTCAAAGCGCTCTACATAATGGGAGAAAACCCCATGGTCACAGACCCAAATACCAACCATGTGGCTCATGCACTTGACACACTTGACTTCTTGGTCGTACAGGATATCTTCCTGACAGAGACAGCGGAGAGGGCTGACGTTGTCCTACCAGCTGCATGCTGGCCAGAGAAAACGGGAACTTACAGCAATACAATCCGCGCGGTACAGCTGAGCCACAAAGCGTGCGATTCACCCGGTGAAGCAAGGGAAGACTGGACTATATTTGTCGAACTTGCGAAACGTCTTGGACATAATTGGGACTTCAAAAGCTCATCAGAAGTTTTTGATGATATCGCAAGGTTCGTTCCTGCCTATGCTGGGATGAGCCATGAGCGTCTTGAAAAAGGGTATCTGCAGTGGCCCTGCCCAACTCCGGAACACCCCGGAACACCGAATCTCCACGCAGTACAATTCTCGAGACCAAACGGGATGGCGACATTCTCGCCCTGCGAATGGGCTGCACCGCATGAATGGCCAGATGAAGAGTATCCGTTCATAGCAAACACGGGACGTAACCTCTACCACTACCATTCAGGTTCGATGAGCCGTAGGGGCCCATCCGGTAGGTATGTCAAAGGACTCTATATCGAGGTCAACCCAGCTGATGCCGCCGCTATGGGCATCTGCGAAGGCGAAAACGTAAAAGTTGAGTCACGCCGCGGTGAAGTAACAGGAGTAGCAAGGATAACTGAAAGCGTACCGGAGAAGATGGTATTCGTGCCGTTCCACTTTGGAGAAGCTCCGGCCAACATGCTGACTGCTTCGGTCTGGGATCCTACTTCTGAGACTCCTCCCTTTAAGGTCAGCGCAGTAAAGGTATCTAAGGCATAAACAGTAACGGCAACAAGTAACAGGGGCGGATAATATAATCCGCCCCGTTACAACATAATAAAAACGGAGGCGTTTTTACAAATGAACTTTAAACCACCAGTAGAAATTGCAAAGACTGCATGTGTAGTAGCAAAGGCAAAAGCAAATATGTCTATCAAAGCAATGCTCGTAATGGGATTCCTTGCGGGCGCCTACATCGCATTCGGCGGCTTTTTGATGACTACCGTTACTCAGGATGTTGCTCAGTACGCCGGCGTCGGGATCTCAAAGATGCTCGGAGGAGCAGTGTTTGCCCTTGGACTCATGCTCGTTATAGTAGGCGGAGCAGAGCTCTTCACAGGAAATTGCCTCATGCCTATAGGCATGCTCTCCGGATGCGCTTCTTTTCAGAGCGTGCTGAAAAACTGGACCGTAGTCTACATCGCTAACTTCCTCGGATCCATTGCTCTTGCATGGATGATCTATAACACAGGACTGGCTACCGGAGCTACCGGAGTCAATGCACTTAAAATAGCTGTAGCAAAGGTTAACCTCCCCATGAGCCAGATGATATTCCGTGGTATCCTCTGTAACTGGCTTGTCGTTATGGCCGTTTGGATGTCATTCTCAGCAATGGATGTAATAAGCAAATATATCTGCTGCCTAATCCCCATTGGCGGATTCGTAACCATGGGATTCGAACACAGCATTGCAAACATGTATTTCATAGCTCTGGGCCTGTTCATTAAAGGCGGAGATGCGGCAACAGTCGAACTCGCAGCTGTCGCACCTGATAAACTTGCGGCTCTAACCATGGGAGGCTACTGGGGAAACCTAATTCCTGTAACCATCGGCAACATGATTGGCGGGATTTTATTTGTAGCAGTTCTTTACTACATGGTATTTTCAGGAGCTCTAGAAGAACCTAAAGCATAAAAACAATAAGTCATGAAACCACCACTTCATATAAAGACCTTGGTAGATACTCCGGTCGTTAATGCGGCACACAAGGAGCGCCTCCACGCTTCGCTGCTTTTGCTGGCAGGGGGTCAAGGTTCAAGAATGGGTGGAAGAAACAAACTTTATCTTGAATTCGAGGGTTCTCTCCTCATAGAGGGCACCCTCGAGGTAGTTGCCCCACTTTTCAGTGAGACCATTTTGCTTGTAGCTCCTGGAGAATCAGAAAATATAAAAAAACACTTTTCTTCCATGGTTAGAAAATGGGAGATAACCATAGTGGAGGATAGAGTCCGGGCGAGGGGACCACTCGAAGGTCTCTATAACGGTCTTTACAATATGAAGGAAGAGTGGGGATTTCTACTTGGCTGTGATATGCCGACCCCCGATCCTGGTGTCATAATAGGTATGAACAGTTTTTGCACCGAACATAACGATGCCGTCGTAGCAGAAAGGCTGGGGTACCTTGAACCGCTCCATGCGTTCTACAGAAAAAGCTGTATAGACCCCGTTTTAGATGCCATGCGTCGCGGAGACAGAAAGATCAAGCAATTTTATAGCGGGGTAAAGCTCACTGTTGTTTACGAAGAGGCGCTTAAAAAATTCGGGGATGATAGGAGCTCTTTCTTTAACCTCAACACGCCTCATGACGTAGAAAAAATGAAGCTCTGTCAGGAAGTGAAAGATTAATGTTAGAACTTAAAGAAGGCTTTAGACGTTTTTCAGCAAAAGCTGACCATGCTTTTTATGCCGGACTAGTCGCAGGACAGCATCCTCACACTATGGTCATATCCTGCAGCGACAGCAGGATAATACCCGAATATATTTTCGACGCGGAACCGGGGGAGATCTTCGTTCTCAGAAACGTTGGGAATCTTGCCAGAACAGAGGAGTCTTCTGTACAGGCTTGCATAGACTACGCTATCAGACACCTAAATGTGAAAAAAATAGCAGTGCTGGCCCATAATCAGTGCGGAGCTGTCAAGGCAACAGAACACAAAGAACATCTGGACACAGAAGGGCTTAAGAAATGGCTCGAACAAGAGGAATATACCGGCTCCGGCCTCGAAGCGGCCGAAAAAAACCAAGCTGTGCGTCAGCTTGCAAAATTGAGCGAATATACAACTGTTAAAGAAGCTACTAAAGACGGACATCTCGAACTCTGTGCTCTCTACTTCCACCTCGAACCGATCTCTCTTGAAATATACGAGGATGGAAAGTGGAGTTCCCTCTAAACATTAAATTCAAGCAATCAGCCTCTATGGTAATTACAAAGAAATACCTATGGCTTTGCCAGACAACTGATATATAAAAATGAATATACGATTTAATAGCACACACTCCCTGTCCTTATGATATAGACGGGGCAAATAGAGAGGAGACCCAAATGAGAAATTACAAAGAAATCTTGAAAATGGCAATACAAAACGAGGTTGAGGCCTTTGAGTTCTACAGGGATGCGGCAGTGAAAATGAAAGATCCTGCCATGAAAAGGGCTTTTCAAGAGCTTGCTGATGAAGAAGCAGGGCATAAAGCACTGCTTGAAGGTTATCTGGAAAATGATATGAAGGAAATGAAGTTCACGGAAGAGGCAGACTACAAGGTAGCAGAAACTGTAGAGGCTCAAGTCCTTTCAGTTGATATGCCATTTAAAGATGCTATCGCTCTCGCAATGAAAAAAGAACAGGAAGCGATGGAGATGTATCAGCAATTTGCTTGTGCCAGCGAAGAAGGGAAGCAGAAAGAGACCTTTCTTGAGCTTGCAAAAATGGAACTAGGCCATAAGGCACGGCTAGAGGATATCTATACAAACGTAGCCTTCGTCGAAGTCTGGTAAGATTCGGGGAGCGTCTCCGAATTACTACAAAAAATTAAAACTGATAAGTGAGCGTTCCGCAGTAAGTAACATAGCGGGGCGCTTGTTTTATCCCCATGGCCACGATATTCTTCTGCCCTCTTCGCCTCTGATGGCTTTCTTGATTTCGTCAAACGTTGGCTCTTCGAGCATCATTTTAGTACAGTTTGCTCTGGACAGTGTATCGAGGGTGTGTGAATCTGAAGACCTTATAAAGGTTCTCCCTGGATATTTTTTCCTCCACTCAGCAGCCTCGTCGGAACTTATCCTCCATGACAACTCAAAAGCGTCTGCCTGATAGTCTTGGGGCATCGGGCCCAGCGCCACAGGGAATGAAAATGAAGGTCTATTAACATGGGCTAAAATGGCAAGACCTCCCAACTCTTGAACCTTTGACACTATCTGATCAACTTCATATCCTGCGCCCTGGATGAGAAGTGTTTCTTCTTCTTTCAAAATATTGTTGCAACAGTCCAAGACTACCTGATATCCGAAATAGTCAACGTCGTTTTTTATTAACGGCATCTTTTCCCAAAGCCAGTCCTTGTATGTCTGCGCCGTTTCGTAATCTGGAAATACGCAGAGAGTATGCACGTCCTCCGCACTCTGGGTTTCAATACAGGGCAAAACCACTGGATTTCCACCGGAAGCTTCATACACGGCAGGGTAGTTATCGCAGGTGTTGTGGTCAGATATACCTATTACATCGATACCCGCTTTTCTGGCAGCTAAAACTATCTCTGGTGCACCCATATCAAGGCTTCCACAGGGAGAGAGAGCTGTATGTATGTGAAGATCAACCCAGAAAGGCGCAAGCATACTTTGCTACCCTTTTATGCCAAGTTCAGAGAGCCTCTTACATGTGTCAAATATTGACTCGCTCACAGATGCGATGCAAATGTTTTCTGTCCTGCATCTCTCAACAAGGTCTTCCGGCGCTTTTCGACCCGCAGCAAGTATTATAATCGGGATTTCCTTCAAAACTGCAACGGCAGCAACATTGAGATGAGCCTGTATAGTTACCCAGGCAGATCCCTCGGAGACAGTGCCCATTATAAAACTGAGAAGGTCTCCTACGGCAGCATGAGTGATTTCTCTATCCTGTTCACCAGGAGCCTGTACATCTGCATTTAATCTTTCACAAAGTTCCTTTATTTTCAGCATTTTATTATTTTTTTCCCTCTCTCTTAAACGTGTGTGGCTGGGATTCCGAAAGTTTTACGATTTGATTTGCTAGTGCAGAGATACCATCTCTGAGCTTAAAGATGCAATCTGTAACAGAACCATTACCCCTTACTATTTCCTCTGCCATTGCCTGGCAGGAAGGTCTGCCACAGGATCCACAATCAATATGGGGGAGACCATTGTATATCTCCTTCATCTGCTGTAGTTTGACCATAGCATCAGCAACGTTATCAGAGAGGGGAAGTCTAGGTCTGGGTTGGTATTCTTTAGTTATAGACCAAATATCCATCGCATATAGCTCTTCTACCCTTGAAAGTTCTTTAGGTGTAATCTCCCATTCAGTTTCCATGTTGATGAGACGAAGGTTTGCAAGAAAACGGGAATCAGCTGTCCCCACTCCACCAACGCATCCTGTATCACAGACTCTGCATTCTATAAAGTCAACACCTCGCAGTCTTCCAAGCTCCAGTTCCTGAAGAATATCAAGAGTATTGTTCATGCCTGAGACTGCAAGAACGGTAAGCTTTCTGTCCGAGAAGGCCTGAACATGCCTAGCTTCGCCGTATCTTCTTGCCCACTGTATCCATCTGTTATTTCTTTTCTTATGAACTGCTTTACTTTCAACATGTATGTCTCCCTCAGCCATTATACTTCTGGCTACACGCCTCACCGTTACTCCGTTTGTTAGAGGAAACAAGTTTTTGCTTTGCGGCTCTCTGGCCATTGTTATCTTAGCGGGACAGGGAGCAAGGAGAGTAAGAGGAACATCGCTGTTGGTCTTCATCCTCCACAATGTTCCGGCTATTTCGAGAGGAGAAAGGACGGGGACGATCCTTGGAAGCAGCTCCGGAAACTTGGTCTGAATAAGTCTTAAAACTGAAGGACAGTAAACTGATATTACAGGTAAAGAAGTTTTTGGCGACCTGTTTATGAACTGTGCAATTGCATAGGCGGCTAAATCAAAGGCATCCTCTGCTTCGTCTATAAGGGTATTGAAACCAAGGGATAGCAGCACTTCTTCCAAGTTATCTGGTTTTGGGTAGTGACAGAACTGGGCAAAGAAGGACGGGTCAGCAATTATATTAACGGGGGAAGATTCTTTTATCTTGTTCCAGTCATCTTCGTATATACCAAGAGCTGATCGGCCACAGGCACGAAGGCACTCTCCGCAGTCTACACAGAGTTCGTCTATTATGGATATTTCTCCCTTAACTACACGTATAGCCTCGGTAGGACAGACTCTGATACAGTTAACGCACCCTTGACACGCTTCTTTCGATATTTTTATACTATGTTCCATGAGGTTCGCTCCTCCGTAACAGCCGGCATATAGCTAATATCTGGCAGCGGCTGGATTCAATAACTGCATACTTAGGCTCTGTAGCTTAAAAGCTGCTCGTTTCAAACGTCATCTCTATTTGAGCCAGAAGTAAAAAGAACAGAATGTTAGGTTTGAGCAACCTATCAGACTTGAATCTTTTGAAATTACTTTTTATTGAAAAATACGGTGGACTTCATTACAGTTCCAACACCAAGGGTAGATTCGATCTCAAAAGCGTCCGAATTCCTCTTTATGTTCGGAAGTCCCATTCCTGCTCCGAAGCCCATTTCTCTGGCTTGATTGGAGGCCGTTGTAAATCCTTCTGTCATCGCTTTTTTGATGTCGGGAATTCCCGGCCCTTTGTCTTCTGCTGTTATCTCGATTTTATCTTCCGATATGACAGCCTTAAGCATCCCGCCATTTGCGTGTATAACCAGATTAATCTCTGCTTCGTATGTAACTATAGCAGCCCTGGTACATATCGCGGACTCTATGCCAAGCATTTTTAGAGTTTTTTTAATATTATTCGAGGCAGCTCCTGCCTCCATGAAGTCGTTTCCTTCGATCCTGTATTCCATACATACAGGAGCACCCATATTGCTAACCCTCCCGCGGCTGTGGCACGTAGCTTGGTTTTACTCCTGATTCGTATAGCCTTCCACAGACTTCGTACAGGCTAAATTTAGACAGAAGCAAGGGTATTCCGCTTTCCTTTGCAAGGGTCACCGTCTCATCAAGCGGCAGCTTGCCTCTTACGAATACTATGGCCGGAAGATCGAGCATTTGTGCCGTTCTGACTATCTGTATGTTGGTAAGTCCTGTCAGAAGAAGGGAGCCGGGTGAGCAGAAGGCAAGTACATCGCTCATAAGATCGCATGCGTATGCGTACGGCACTTCTATTTCACTGATATCAATGTCTGAGATCATAACTTCTGCATTAAGAAGCTCGGCCAATTCTTTTAAGTTCATTTCAAACGTCCTCCTATAGACTATGTATATTTTATTTTTATAGCCCAACATAATTTTACCGTCTTGCGCAAAAAATAACAAGCTTAAAAAAATGAGACAGTGTGGGTCTTTTATAATGTTATTCTTCTTATAATTTTAAGTTATAAGTGTAATTCTTATTTAATAAATCAACTTTACCGATTATTGTCTTTTTATGCCAAGGTGGAAGGTGCTCCTTCCCATTTTATCTCATCTAGGTTGTCTTTGATATGCCCTCTAAGCCACAGACCTACATCCGCTGAGCGAAGCATTTCTCTGTCTCCATCAAGAGCCTCTATAATCTCATCTGTATCGAGAATAAATTCACCGAAATCCGTTTTATGACGGTATATCCAGTGAATTTCCGGTGACCCCATCAACAAGGTCATCATAGTAGCCGGAACGTCTCCAAGTGGAGGCCTGTCAATACTGCTCATTCTAAATGTTGCAGTCGTTTTTGTCCCTTTGCCTGGCGTTGAACTTATGTTAAGACCACCATCACAGAGTTCTGCAGACTGTTTAAGAAAGGGCAGTCCCATTCCGACCCTTCTGGTCGTCCTTGTGGTAGTGAAAGGGTCTGTCACCTTTAATATAAAATCTTCGCTCATTCCCTTGCCGTTGTCTTTTATCGAAAAAACTAGAGTATCCTTAGATTTGTTTTCAAGAATTTCGATTACTATCTCTGTGCCATTTGCCATAACACTGTTCTCTGCTATATCAAGAACATGTGCTGAAAGATCTTCAAGCAATTTCTTCACCCTCCGATATTATATTTTATCCTTTCAGGAGCGCTGTAGACGTTAAATCTTCCGCTCCTTGCAAAACCTATAAGGGTCATATTAC
>JAAYEY010000108.1 GCA_012728505.1 Synergistaceae bacterium
GGTCCGTAAAGGATAACAGGGATTAAATTCTTGTTGCGGATCTTTCTACATACACCGGTCCCCGTCTGTTCTCTTATTGTAAATTCGATTTTATGCTGCTCTTTTTTTGCTGCCATTGAATGTTTCCTCCTCAGATAATATGTACTTATTTATTTTTGCTCTATGTCTTTCAGCGGCGGATTCCGTCGCAGAGATGCCATTGCATATTTCTAACGGAAAAGAATGCTAACAGAATGTTCAGAATGAATTCTTCTAAGCGCTTCTGCAAAGAGAGGCGCTATAGGTAATACTGTAAGCCTATCAAATTTTTTCTCTTCGCGAATAGGTATGGTGTCAGTAATAACAACCTCTTTTATATTAGAAGCTTTTAATCTTTCTATTGCAGGGCCGGATAGCACACCGTGGGTCGCACCGGCATAAACATCCGTAGCTCCTCTTTCTCGAAGCGCTTCTACAGCTTTTACCATGGTTCCGGCAGTATCGATTATGTCGTCGACCAATATAGCTATTCTTCCGTCTATATTTCCGATTATCTCCATGACTTCGCATACATTTGTAACTTCATGAGAGCGTCTTTTGTCAACTATCGCAAGGTCCACGCTACCAATTTGCTCGGCAAACTTCCTCGCTCTTACAACTCCTCCGATGTCGGGTGATACAACTGTGACTAAGCCTTGGTCGATCTCTTTTTTTAGCGTCCTGTGAAAATAAGATGCGAGAAGTGGAATACCAGTCAAATGGTCGACCGGTATGTCAAAAAATCCCTGTATCTGCCCTGCATGAAGGTCGGCAGTAATCACCCTGTCCGCTCCTGCTTTTTCGAGAAGGTTTGCTATCAACTTTGAAGTTATAGGTTCTCTTGAACGGGTTTTTCTGTCCTGACGGGCATAGCCAAAATACGGTATTACTAAGTTCACACGATATACAGAGGCTCTTCTCAGTGCATCTACTATTATCAGAAGCTCCATAAGGTGTTCATTTGCAGGCTCACATGTTGGCTGAACTACGTATACATCCGCACCTCTGACACTCTCTTCTATAGAAACACCAATTTCTCCATCAGAAAATCTAAAGAGTTTAGACGCTGAAAGAGGGACCCCTAAATTAATGCAGATGCTTTCAGCAAACTGCTTATGAGCACTCCCCGAAAAGATTTTAACCTCTCTTAAACCTGCAGACATATCAATTTTCCCCCTTAGGTTTCTTTCTGCGGGAACTCCAGCCCTCAATGTTTCTTTGTTTTGCCCTCGCCACTCCAAGAGCCCCATCTGGAATATCATCTGTTATCACTGAACCTGCACCAGTGACCACATCATTTCCAATAGTTATCGGCGCTACAAACATTGTATCACTGCCAATAAAACAATTGTTGCCAATTTTTGTAAAATGTTTTTTTTCTCCGTCATAATTACATGTAATGGTGCCTGCGCCAATGTTTGTTCGCTCACCAATATCTGCATCACCGACATATGAGAGATGTGGAACCTTAGAACCATTTCTTAGTATACTTTTTTTAATCTCGACAAATCTTCCCACATGTACATTCTGGTTCAGTTCAGCGCCGTCTCTGATAAAGACAAAGGGGCCTATGACAGAGTTTTCCCCTACACTGCTCTTTTTTATTCTTACTGAGCCAATAATCTCAACGTTATCTCCCAAGACAGTGTCATGAAGGATAGTAAAACTGCCTATTTTGCAGCAATTGCCAACTGAGGTATCTCCAAACATCTGTACATTTGGCTGGATTTCAATATCCTCGCCCAACTTAACTTTTGGACCGATCCATGTTGAGATTGGATCATTGCACCTCACACCGTGACTCATCCATTTATCCAGTATTCTTTTTTTCATAACTGCCGTAGCTTCGGCAAGCTGTTTAGGATCATTTATTCCATTAAATTCAGTAGCATCGGCTGCTCTTACAGCATCAGTTCGTCCGCCGCTCTTCTCTATAAGAGCTATGGCATCGGGAAGATAATACTCTTTTTGACTATTTTCACAATTTAGGTCGTCGATCACAGCGGAAAGAGCACTCGTTTTAAATATATACATACCACTGTTAACTTCACGGCATTTTTGTTCATCCGGAGTAGCGTCCTTGTGTTCTACTATCCTTACTGAAAGGCCGTCCCTGATAACTCTTCCATATCCTGATGGGTCTGTTAGTTCAAAACTCAGAAAGCTGCAGCTGTTATCTTTTTCAATATGCATATTTTTAAATTTAAGGAGCGTCTCTGCCCTTATAAGAGGTGTGTCTCCAGGCAGAATAATTACGTTTTCGTATTCTTTCCACCATTCCTGAGCAAGTTTTGCTGCGTGTCCTGTACCAAGTTGTTCTCTTTGCCAAAGTACATTTACTTCGGGAAATTTTTCCCTTGTCCATTCTTCAACAGACTCCCCAGCAAAACCAACCAATACAGATATGTCATTCAAACCTACGGATCTTAATTCAGAAAGAGGATAATAAAGAAGTGCTTCTTCAAGGATAGTATGAAGGACTTTGGGTTTCTTACTAAGCATACGTGTACCTTTGCCTGCCGCCAAAATTAAAACACAGAAACTTTTCTTTTCATGCTGCATGACTTTGGCCCCTTTCACCAAAAGCATAAAATATAAACAGTAAAACAACAGTAGGCATGACCTCTGCCTGCTTGAGAACCAACCAATGGCTGGGGTGGATGGATTCGAACCATCGGTCGCGGATCCAAAGTCCGCTGCCTTGCCGCTTGGCTACACCCCATAATGTGCAACGGACATTATAGCCTGTATGATTAATTCTAGGCAAGTACATATTACTGCATCTCATGTCATTATTTAAGTATTTAATGCTTTATATATACAATTTTTTCTATATGATTTATAATGAGTTTTAAATAGGATTCTATTTAACCGGAGGTTGTTTAGATATGTGGACAGTTAATGAAGGTATAAATGTTCTAAGAGGCCGAGGAGCTAAAATCACTGCTCAGAGGATAGCGATACTAAGACAGCTTGAAGGAAGGACAGATCACCCTTCAGCAGACGTACTTTACAAGGAACTCGCTGTAGATTATCCCACAATGTCAGTAGCGACAGTTTACAGCACAGCTCAGCTTCTTGCTGAAGCCGGGCTGATAAAAATACTTAGCATAGATGACAAAAGAGTCTATTTCGATCCCACTACATCTACACACGGACATTTTCTCTGCAGAGACTGTGGCAAACTTGTCGACCTTGAGATCGAAGAAGAAGGCTTATTCAAATCTGCCAGCACATCACAGAACAGCATTGCTCAGATTGAAAATGCAGAAGTCTTTCTTTATGGTCTTTGCACTGATTGCTTCAGCAAAAAATAAAAAATTGAAAATAATTACAAAAAGCGACCTACATAAAGCAAAAATTACTATCCAATCGGTAGCTCTTGTAGTTGTTTTTATTTTGCTTGTTGCTATTACACCTATCGAAGCTCTTGCAAATGAAGAACCGCCTTTTCTTTACACAATCAGAGTGCCATTTAACGTAAGTGAGGATATAACTGCAGAAACTGCAGACGGCTTTGTTGTCTCTATTGGCAAAATAAAAGCCCTTCCTCAAACGACAAGATGGCCTAGCTACAGTGCAAGTGCATGGGGCAAACCGGGAGAAGTATGTGCTTCTGCTGTCAACGCGTTACATATGTTGGTATCTATTGAAAAAGAAAAGGGTCGAACGTTGAGTATCATTCCCAGTGAGACTATTGCACCGGCTGCTGGTGCAGGAGCTTCTGTTGTTGTAACTTCGCAGGCCGGTACGGGAATATTTGGAGCATGGGCACCTCCGGTAGGATCGAAAATAGGAGTATTAAAAAAAGACGCTAAAGAAATACATCCGATGTCTATTAACAACCTGCCTAAAAAGGGAGATACATTAATCATTACAGTTTTAAAAGAAACATATGGATATATGGCTGAGATTGAAAATAGACCTGGTGGAAGAGTCATCGAGTGGAGTAAAAACGGCTATAGGTTGATAGGCCGCGTAATAAGACCTCTTGCAGGAACAGGACGGTTTGATGGAACTCTCTTCCAAAAGACAGGCGCACTTAGAGCAAATCACTGCGGAGTGATTGATTTCAGTTCATCTCCGAGAGGCGTGATAGGAGGATTTCAGATAATACCCTGGGACCACGCTCTTTCATCTAAGGAAATGCAGGGATCATGGGATATGACACAATGGATGATAATTGGACCTGCCGACGGAAAATCCATGATGGGCGGCACAGCCCCTCTTTTCAAAGGTATCCTCACTCCGGGACCTTCAGAAGGAGAATCTTTGTGGGATATTTGGTCGACCTATGGCAAGAAATCTCTAATACTGGCCAGGGTAAACGGAGGGGCATGGCAAAAATTTCCCGAAGTATCTGGAAGAAACGAC
>JAAYEY010000010.1 GCA_012728505.1 Synergistaceae bacterium
GCTTGGTGTAAAAACTTCATTCATAGGACGAGCTGGTAATGACAGAGAAGCTGAGTGCATCACAAAAATGCTTTGTGATGTCGGTGCAGAGGAGTCGAATATCGCATACAGAGGCACTTCTTCTGTTAAGACGAGACTTCTTGGTAATGGTAGGCAGCAGATGATACGCCTTGATTATGAGAATATAATACTTCCTCTTAAGGAAGAACATAAATCCTATATTGAGAGTATAGAAAAAAAACTGAAAAATGGACTCAAAGCGGTTATTTTATCTGACTACGGTAAAGGTATGTTTCTTGGCACTCTTGCACAGGATATTATAAAAACATGTGCAAAATACAAAGTTCCTGTGTTGGTAGATCCTAAAGGCACAGACTGGAATAAATATAGCGGAGCTTTCGTAGTTACTCCTAATTTGTCTGAGTTAGCGGCTGTTTCAGATAGACAAGTAATAAATGATGATAACTCCGTTGCTGATGCTGGCAAAGCAATAAAAAGCAGATTTAAATTCCAAAATTTGATTGTTACTCGCTCCGAAAAAGGTGCAACACTTATTTCTTCCGATGAAGTTCTACATGTCCCGGCCTTTGCCGTAGAAGTTTTTGATGTTTCCGGAGCAGGCGACACCGTTATTGCCGTCCTTTCTGCTTCCGTTGCAGCAGGATTAGACATAGCGGATTCTGTGCGCCTTGCAAACATGGCAGGACAGGTGGTTGTTGGAAAAGTTGGAACAACTCCAATAGAACGCGATGAACTTCTTAATTTTTTTGCAAAAAATGAGTCCAAGGGAAAATTGATGAAAGCCGAAGATGTTGCTGTTAAAATTCAGGAATGGCAAAAAAGAGGAGAAAAAGTTATCTTCACAAATGGCTGTTTCGATATATTTCATGCCGGACATGTTGACAGCCTTGCAAAGTCCAAGGCATTAGGAGAACATCTCGTAGTTGGACTTAATTCTGACTCCTCGATTCGTTTGCTGAAAGGACCCTCTCGCCCTGTTAACTTGCAAGGCGCAAGGGCTAGCGTTCTCTCTGCGATGTCTGATGTTGATATTGTTGTAATTTTTGACGAAGAAACACCCGAACATTTGCTTTCTATACTGCGCCCCGATGTGATAGCAAAGGGCGGAGATTACAGTCCTGACAAAGTCGCAGGGGGCCAATATGCGAAAGAAGTTGTGATACTTCCCCTTCTAGAAGGTCTTTCAACTACTTCAATAATTGAAAGGATGAATTATGATGGGAATAAGTAGTCCCGACTTTAACGCAAAAGATATACGAGGAACGATTGTTGAATCAGCTGAACTTTTTGCTAGTGTTATAGAAGATAAAGATTTACAGAATAAAACACAAGATACAGCGGAACTGATAATCGATACGTTGAAAAAAGGTGGGAAAGTTCTTCTCTGTGGAAATGGTGGCAGCGCAGCCGACGCACAACATTTTGCTGGAGAAATGGTTGGAAGTTTTTTGATAAAAAACAGACCTGGACTTGCTTTTATAGCACTTAACACAGATACTTCTGTTTTGACTTCCATCGGCAATGACAGGTCTTATGAAGAAGTCTTTTCACAACAAACGCAGGCTTTGGGCCGTGCAGGAGATGTCATTATAGGGATATCTACCAGTGGCAATTCAAAAAACATAGTACGTGCATTTGAACAAGCCGCTAAAATGGAAATGAAACTTGTCGCAATGTGTGGTGCTAGCGGTAAAATGTCTGAAATGGCAGACATTGCCATGAGAGTTCCTTGCTCATCCACCCCAAGAATACAGGAAGTCCATGCGCTTTTGATACATATAATTTGTGGATACGTAGAGGCTGAGATGTTCAAAGATGCATAAAACAAAGGCAGCTGTTCCGTCAAAAGTTTTATGGGTTCGTGCAGGTGCTTTTGGCGATATCCTCCAGGCAATAGCTCGTGCGAGGCTTTTCAAAAGAAAATTTCCGAATGCAAAGTTGACAATGCTTGCTCGCCCAGAATTTAAAGTTATTCTTGAACCGCAGGATTGTTTTGAAGATAATATATATTGGGACAGCAGACGTAAGCATCTGGATTTTTTTAAGTGCTTAAATGAAGTCCGTAGGCGTAATTTCGACCATCTAGTTTCTGTCCATAATGCCGGTTCTGCTGCTCTTATATCTCTTTTTTCGGGCATACCTTACCGTTATGGATACAACAGTACTATTGAAAGTATTTGTTATGATAAAAATGTATGGGAATGGTTTGAAGAGCTTGGAATAGACAAAGATTTACGTGATGTTCCCATGATCCAATCATCAAGTGCCGCAGATAAATATTCCGAAAAACTGCTCAAAGATCTGACTGATAAAAAACTGTTTTGCATAACAGGTGCCAGTAAACCTCAGAAACTATGGCCTATAGAATATTGGCCGGAGTTTCTTAAACCATTGCTAGGTGCTGGTTGGAGTGTCGTGCTGAATGGACATGGTGATGTTGAGAAAAACAACAATATAAAAATCATGAATGCTATAGGCAAAAATCCCAATGTACTCGATCTTACAAATCGACTGAATTATGACCAGATGTGTGCGGTTATAAAGCAAAGTACCGCGGCAGTGGGTCCTGATACAGGGCCTCTGCATCTTGCTGCTCTTGCCGGAACCCCGACATTCGGACTTTTTGGCTGTACTCCCAGCCAGAAAATAGGGTTTACCATGCCGTGGTTTCGTGAGGTCCTTTGTACATGTCCCGATGCGGGGTGCTGGAATTATAATTGCCCTAAGCCATGCATGGTTACATTAACACCTGAAATGGCTTTGTCTGCGTTTGAAAAATTCACAAAAGAATGCTGTGGGAATGGTTTGGGAATAGAGTAGTACTTAATTAAAGTGAACCGAGGTTTTATTCCAATGAAAAACCTTATCGTTAATAATTGACTCATATGGAGA
>JAAYEY010000109.1 GCA_012728505.1 Synergistaceae bacterium
AGACGAGAAGTTCTTGCAACTTTGAAAAAGGATTTTGGCGGACTAAAAATCCTAAAAATAGACAAAGTTGGCCCAGTAGTAGGCCGGGAGCTACGCACACAAGCTATTGTTGCGCTTGGTCTGGCCTTGGCGGGGATTCTTATTTACATGGCGTTCCGTTTCAAGTTTCGTTTTGGTATCGCTGCAGTCATTGCTCTTATGCATGACTCTATTATCATGCTAGGCGTATATAGTCTGACAGGCAAAGAAGTGGCTGTCCCTTTCATCGCTGCTATATTGACTGTTGTCGGATATTCGCTAAATGACACTATAGTCGTGCTTGACCGTGTGAGAGAAAACTGGTCAAATGTCCGCACCCAAGGTGTAGTTGAGCTTGTTGACTTATCGATTAACCAGACACTTTCAAGAACTATAAACACTTCACTTACTACTCTTCTGCCTGTTTTGGCGATGGTTATGTTTGGTGGAGAAGTCATAAGTAATTTTGCCTTCGCTTTCCTTATAGGTATAATCGTTGGTACTTACAGTTCAATTTTTATTGCAAGCTCTATAGTTGCAGAATGGTATTCGCGCTACCCTAAATTTTAAAAATATTTTTAATCTAAAAAGAGAGGCCTTGTGCCTCTCTTTTTTTTTCTCTTTATGTCTATTTTGTTGTATCATAGATACTTAAACAATAAAGTGTTTTGATTACCTACCAATGAGGAGGGGTTTTATGAGAAGTTATATTCTGGCGATAACTGTTACCATGTTCCTTTCAGCTCTCTTTGCTTTTCAGAACATAGGAGATGTTACTGTAAGGTTCCTAATATTTGAATGGGTACTTCCTCAGGGAGTATGGGAAGTTGTGGTTTTCTGTTCAGGCGCAGCTATAATGTGGATATTCTCAATTTTTTCAATGTTTGAGGTCAGGAGTAAATATAAGAAAGAACTCAAGGTAAAGGAAGAGAGAATAGTCACGATAGAGAACGAAAAAAAGACAATACTTGAATCAGTTGCTGCAGCAAGAAATATTGTACATCCAGTTGCTGACGCATATCCCCAAAAAGATCTTGAGGATAAAGAACCCAGCGGACTGGTAGAGTAGTTTTGGTTGTTATTTGCTCAAAAGATGAATTCAATATTTACCGGCCTGGACAGACGGCAACAGAGATAGCCTTACGTTTAAATTGTTCCCTTTTTCAGGCTGCTCTGCTTGAAATGAGGGGAATTACTTCAGAAACTAGTGATTCTATCATAAATAGCTGGTTATATCCCGACATGGAGAGCATGCTCGAGCAGCTGGAACTTGGAGCAACTAATTCAGTTGCGGTTGATGTATTTTGTTCATTAAACGAGGACTCTGATGTTGTGGTATATGGCGATTACGACGTAGATGGAATAACAGCTACTGCACTCGCTGTTGAGATGGTTATGCACAGGAAAGCAAGAGTAAGGTACTTCATACCTCACCGTTTCAATCAGGGCTACGGACTGCACTCAGATGTTGCTATGAGTATTGTTAAACGCAAATGTGACCTTGTAGTAGTTGTTGACTGCGGTACTCAGGATGTCGAAGCGGTAAGGTTTATAAGAGAGAGCGGCATTCCTATAGTCATCCTGGACCACCATCTTGCAGAAGGCGATATCGCTAAATCGGATACTATGGTGAACCCTCAAATCGGGGGCGACATGACTGCAAAAAAACTTTGTGCTGCGGGAGTTGTCTGGTGTTGGGCATGGCAAAACGATCTTCTTCCCCGGGACATGTTGCGTCGACTTCTTGACCTTGTTGCGTTGGCTACTATTGCTGACTGTGTATCGCTTGCCTCCCCTTTGAATAGGGTGCTTGTGCAAGAAGGCCTCGGTGTACTAAGAAGAGCTACGAGACCAGGCCTTGCCATACTGATGGATAAACTTGGGCTTACTCCTTCTGCTCTTGGCTCGGAAGATTTGGCGATGAAGATAATACCTTGTCTTAATGCGGCAGGAAGATTATATTTAGCAGATCTTGCAGTAAAAATTCTTTTTGATGCAGAGGATCTTTCCGAGAAGGTAGATCAGATAATAGGGTTAAATAAAAAAAGAAGAGAACTCTCTTCTAAAATACTTGAGCAAGTCGGCGGAGAAGATGACGAACCATACCAGTATGTACTGACAGACGAGAATTGGTCTGTGGGAGTTCTTAGTAGCGTTGCGAGCAGAATATGCAATGAAAGGAACGCCCCTGTAGCGTTGGTGGCACCTGTTGGCGAAATCATGAGAGGAACCATGAGAATGCCTGCAGGTGGAGATGCGGTAGGGATATTGAAAACCCTTGCCCCCAAGCTTAACACTTGGGGAGGACACCGTCTTGCAGCAGGCTTTAGTGTAACAATTGATAAATGGCAGGAAGTCCGTGATGAGCTGGAAGAAGTACTTTCGAATGTTAAGGTGCTGAGCGATAAAGAGGATTTTTTGTACTGGCCTCCCTCAGAACTGGATTTGGAAGCATGGCATGAAGCGGAAAAACTTGGACCTTTCGGCATGGATAATCCATGTCCTAAATTATATTCTCCATATGACGGAAATATTAGAGTTTCTCCATTAGGTAAAAACGGAAAACATGTGAAAATTGATCAGGGCGAGTCAACTTTTTTAGGATTTGGAGCAGCTGAGATCATTAAGGACAGAGAAAGCCTGATGGGCTGGATATACACGCCTCGTGTCAACACTTGGCGCAATGTTACGTCCCTTCAGTTTGTCCTGGAAAAAATGGTAACAGCCTAGCTATAGTTTATGAACGGCTCGGTGGTGCTTGTATGAACGAAAAAAATAAGGGGAATATTGTAAATGTGCGTTCTGCCCACCTATCCGGCATAAGCAGAAAAGATGACGGAGGACTGAGCGAAAAGGGAAGCAGGTCCCTCATGGAAGGTTATTGGGGGCGTATCTCTGAGGCTCAGCGTGTGTCCGCGCTCAGGCTGGCTTGGCAGGATCTTTGGTCAAAAACATCTCGTTATCTTTCAAAAGAAGATCTGACTGCAATAGGAGAGGCCTTTGTCTTTGCAGCGGAATCACATGGCGAACAGATGAGATACAGCGGTGACCCGTACGTTGTCCATACTGTATCTGTCGCTGCCATATTGGCTGGAATGGAGATAGACAGGGAGACAATAATCGCATCGCTACTTCATGATGTGCTTGAAGACACATCTGTAACAGCGGATGAGTTGTGTGAAAAATTTGGGCAGGGAGTCTTCACCCTTGTGGATGGAGTTACTAAATTAGGTAAACTCCCCTTCAAGACTTTTGAAGATTACCAAGCCGAAAACCTTAGGAAAATGTTTGTAGTCATGGCAAAGGATATAAGGGTCGTCCTCATAAAGCTCGCAGACCGACTTCACAACATGCGAACAATATCATCCCATAAGAGAGAGAGACAGCTTGCCATAACAAGAGAGACGCTTGATATTTATGCTCCTCTTGCTCATCGTCTTGGTATCTATCAGGTAAAAAGAGAACTAGAAGATCTTTCCTTCCGAATTCTTGACCCAGAAATGTACTATGACATCAAACGCAGAGTGAGAAAAAAACTGCCTGAACGGGAAATGATAATAAAAGAGGCCATGGACATTCTTTCTCAAAAAATTGAAGAAGATGGACTAGAAGCTTCAATAAAGGGTCGCCCCAAGCATTTCTACAGTATTTACGAAAAAATGAGACGCAAAAATTTGTCCTTAGATCAGCTCTATGATCTGCTGGCACTGAGAGTGATCGTAAAAAGCGTTGCCGACTGCTACCACGTTTTGGGGATAGTTCACACGATATGGAAGCCGATACCGGGACAGTTTGACGACTATATAGCCAATCCAAAAAACAACCTTTATCAGTCTTTGCATACTACTGTCGTCGGTCCCGCAGGAGAGCCACTTGAAGTACAGATAAGGACGAGGGAGATGCACTCCCTCGCCGAATACGGTATAGCTGCCCACTGGAACTATAAAGAGGGTGGAAAGAAGGTCAACCACCTTGACGAGGGTCTTACCTGGATAAGAAAAGCTCTTGAAGTCGCACCTGAAGGACAGGAAGAAGAGGGAGTCAGTTCGCAGTTTATGGATAACCTAAAGACAGATGTCCTTTCCTCGGAAGTATTTGTTTTTACCCCTAAGGGGAATGTTATTTCTGTTCCTAACGGATCTACCTCCATAGATTTTGCATATGCAATACACACTGAGATAGGGCATAAATGTGTCGGAGCAATGGTAAATGGCCGTATAGCACCGATGGACCGACAGCTCCAGAACGGCGACATTGTACGCATACTTACGTCCCCTCAGGGAAAACCTTCACGCGACTGGCTCAAAATAGCAAAATCGACCAGGACAAGAAGCAAGATAAAGAGTTGGTTTCGTCAGCAGGACAGACTGGAAAGGGAAGAAAAAATCAAGAGAGGGAAGGAACTTCTTGAAAAAGAAGCCCTCAGAAGGAACCCTGGTACGGAAAACCCGTTGGATGCAATATCATCACAGCTCAGCCATGTGGCAAGAGAAATGGGATATTTGAGTTCTGAAGAACTAATAGTATCTATAGGAACAGGAAACCACACAGCGACTAGTATTCTGGGAAGAGTAGCATCAGATTCCAAACAGGAGCCTGAACCCATACCTATGCAGGCTCTCCCACAAAAAAACGAAGCTGATTCGGAAATAATAGTTGAGGGAGCTTCAGGTGTGCTTGTTTCCCTTGCACAGTGTTGTCGTCCGGTGCCTGGGGACCCAATCATCGGATGTGTGACCCAGAGCAGAGGTATTACAGTCCATCGCAAGGATTGTGCTAACATAGACAAGGCTGACCCGGACAAATTGGTCGCTGTATCATGGGGTAAACTGAAGGACCATCGTTATACCGCAAGGATAAAAGTGGAAGGCGTTGACAAACCTACGCTTTTTGAAGAGATCGTTCAGGCAATTACAGCTTTGGACGGTGTTCTTGTTGGAATAAAAGCAAATGTTGTCAACAATTCAAGGGCGAGGGTTATCGCCGATGTGCAAATAAAAGATATAGAGCATCTTTATAGAATAATAGCTAGACTCAATGCCATTTCCGGGGTCATTGAGATTACCAGGGGGTGATGTACATTGAAAGCTCTGCTCCAGCGTGTTGATAGGGCCAGTGTATCAGTGGACGGAAAGATCACAGGCGAGATTGAGAAGGGGATATGTGTTTTCCTGGGTGTTGTCAGCGAAGATACTGAAAAAGATATTTCATGGCTTGCCGATAAAATTGTCAATCTTCGTATATTTGATGATGAATCAGGTAAAATGAACAGGTCTGTTATTGATGACAAAGGCAAGATACTGGTTGTATCGCAGTTCACATTGTGCGGTGACTGCAGTAAAGGCCGTAGGCCTTCTTGGATTAAGGCCGCAGAACCTATTTTTGCAAACAGTATGTATGAAAAATTTGTCAAAGAGATCGAAACTAAGGGAGTCAAGACCGCAACAGGAGTTTTTCAGTCATTGATGAAGGTCGAAATATGCAACGACGGTCCTGTGACTCTCATGATAGACAGCAGGGAGTGAACAAAGCATGAAGATAAAAAGATTTGCGCTTGGTGCGCTTTGGACTAATTGCTATGTCATAAGCGACGCCAACAGTGAAGGAATAGTTATTGATCCCGGTGGGCCTGCATCTGAGGTCGAGGAATACATCAGGGTCAATGATATAAGGCTTCATTGGATAATACTCACACATGGCCACGGTGACCATATAGGTGGGGTTTCGGAACTGAGGAATCTTTCAGAAAACGGAATAGCTATTCATGTCGAAGATGCAGACTGTCTTATCGATGCAAACAAGAACCTTTCTGCCTTTATGGGAACCTCCGTCGAGTTACCCTCTGCTGATAAAAAACTGAACGAAGGCGATATTCTTAAAGTAGGAGATATGAGTGTCAATGTGATACACACTCCGGGCCATACATTGGGAGGCATATGCCTCTATATCACAGAAGGCGATGAGGATGTTCTTATATCTGGGGACACTTTGTTTGCACGCTCCATAGGAAGGAGCGATCTTCCCGGAGGAGATGAGGATATTTTAACAAACTCTCTTAAAAAACTGGTGGATTTTCCAGACAAGCTTCGGGTTCTGCCTGGGCATGGTCCTGAGACTACCATAGGAGCTGAAAAATTATACAACCCCTATTGGCCGAAGTAGGCTGATATGAAAATACTTGATCTTCCGATGGAAGAAAGGCCGCGAGAAAAACTTCTTACCTATGGGGCTCATTCTCTTTCAATTGCCGAACTATTGGCCATACTCCTTAGGACAGGAAATAAGGGAGTGGATGTCCTCGAATTTTCCGCATCTCTTTTGAATGAATGGGGAGGGCTCGAAGGTCTCTGTAGAGCAGGGACAGCTGAACTAATGGGAGAAAAAGGGCTCAAGTCTTCTAAGGTAGCGACTCTTGCCGCTGTTATTGAGTTGGGCAACAGAATAGCAGCACTCGGAGAAAAAAAACGGGATACGTGGCAGACAAGGCTCGATAAGATTGCGAAAGAGACCCGTTTCTGCGACAGGGAAATGATATATGCTTTATTTTTGGACGCAGGCGGCAAGGTCATAGAGGAAGAGGCTATTTCTTACGGCGGACAGAGCGGGGCATATCTTGATATTCCTGTGTTTTACAGAAAGGCTGTTCGTATAAATGCTTATGGAATCGTATTGGTCCATAACCATCCCGATGGCAGTTGTTCTGCAAGCCGTGAGGATATTGCGATAACAGATCACGTGAAAAAAGGACTCGATTTTCTGGGCATAGAGCTACTGGGTCATTTTATCGCCGCAGGAGGTAGTCTTGCTAAAGTTCCATGATGCGTTCCAAGCTTTAAAATGAGATAATATACAGGTACGTTCGTTTCAGGTAAATTTTTGAAAGCAGGTGGCAGGGTGTTTAAGTTCAGACCGAATTTTTTCAATTATGAAATAGGAATAGATATAGGCACAGTCAATACGGTCATATTTCTGAAATCCAAAGGTGTAGTAATTAACGAACCATCAGTTGTTGCAGTAAGAAATCTGGACAGGAAAGGCCAGAAAGAGATAATTGCCTTTGGCTCAGACGCAAAAAAAATGATAGGACGCACCCCTATAGGCATAAAAACTATAAGGCCCCTTGCTAATGGAGTCATAGCTGACTTTGAGATGACAGAACACATGATCAGGCATTATATGAGGAATATTACAGGATCTGGAAAATTATTCTCATATCCCAAGGTAGCGGTATGTGTGCCGGCATGTGTCACAGAGGTGGAAAAGAGGGCAGTCGTTGAGGTTACATTGGCTGCCGGAGCAAAGGAAGCGATAGTTGTTGAAGAGCCCTTAGCGGCCGCAGTAGGAATCGGCCTCGCAATAAATGAACCTCAGGGAAACGTTGTAGTCAACATGGGTGGGGGAACTTGTGAGGTGGCCGTCATATCCCTGGGTGGTATCGTTCTTAACCATTCAGTGAGGGTTGCCGGAAACTCACTTGATGAAGCGATAATATCCATGATGCGTCAGAATTATACGCTTGCCATCGGAGAGAGTACTGCCGAAGAAATCAAGATAGCTATAGGATCTGCTCTTCCTATGGAGCAAGAACTCACGATGAACGTTAAGGGAAGAGATCTGGTCGATGGACTCCCGAAGGTTATAAGCCTTGGCTCCATTGAGGTGCGTGAGGCACTTGAATCAGTTGTTGCACAAATAGAAGATACAATACGCTCAGCGGTAGAACAGACTCCTCCAGAGCTTGTGAGGGACATAGTTGACCAGGGAATAGTCTTGACGGGAGGAACCGCCCTTTTAAGAGGGCTCAGTCTTCGCTTCTCTGATGCCCTCAATGTTCCTGTGCATGTGGCCGAACAGCCTCTGTTTTCTGTAGCTCTAGGACTTGGCAAGATTCTGGAAACTCCGAAGGAAAAGAGCAAGGTTTCAATAACGATCGATAGACAGGGCAATTGACATATAGTGTTTTGTTTTTAATAGAAAGATTTTTGGAGGTGCTGTCGGAATGAATATTCTTGACAGAGAAATGAAACCCTGGCTGCACGGCATAGTTGCTGTGCTGTTTGGTTTTTGTCTCCTATGGGCCATGATAACCTTCCCAAAGATGCACAATACGTTAGTGGATTATGTCAATAAGATTCTCTATTACCCTGAGAAACCTGCGATAGAGCTTAGAAACATAATTAAGTACAGCAGTAACTGGGTGCTTGAAAGGTCTACCCTCCAGGATAGAGTTTCAAAACTTGAGCTGGCTAACAGATCAATGGCAGCACAGCTTTTAAACGCTTCAATAAAACCCATTAGCCCCGTAGAAGGGATGGTAACAGCAAAGATAACGCTGAGATATCCTGAAGACTGGTGGCAGGGTTTCAGAGTAGACAAAGGGAGCAAAGACGGAATAAAAGAGGGTGCTGCTGTCACCTCGGAGGGTTTTCTGATAGGCCGTGTTATGAGAGTTTATAGCAGCTATGCCTGGATCCAGATGATAACATCCTCTTCGTTTCTTATCGCTGCAGCAGTAGATGAAACTCGTGACCTCGGAGTAATCAACGGCGATGATAAAGGCAATCTTACCCTTCTTTATGTGCCTGAAGAGAGGGGACTAAAAAAGGGGATGGGAGTCTCAACATCCCTTATGGGTAGACATGTGCCGCCCGGGATACCAATTGGACGAATAATAGAGTCGAAAGAGAGCAAGGACGGTTTTCTTCCTGTTAGGATTGAGGCTGGAGCTCACCTCACACAGCTTTATAGCGTTGAAGTATATACCGGTGGAGAGTACAAAGAATGATTTCATTAACCGTGATTTGGTTTTTGCAAGATTTTATACAGGTATTTCTCATGGGCTTTTTTATAGTACCCGATATTTTTTTGATGTCGCTCCTGTTTGTTGCTCTTTTACCGGGAACCATAAAAGAGAAACAAGTATTGTTAATCTGGGTGGCTTTTGCGGGAGGCATTATATGGGATTTCAGATGGACTAACCTTCCGGGGCTTACTGCTGCTATAAATGCCGGACTTGTCTCTCTTTCATGTTACACGTGGCGCAAGCTGCCTGCTCAGGGCAGAACAGTAGTTTTATTTGCATTCATACTCACCGCCTCAATTCTTTTTTCAGGACTTGCCCATTTTGTTTTATGGACAGTACCCAGCCAGGTTGCTTTTAGGCAAATTCTTGTCCAGCAGCTTTTGGGCGTTCCGCTTGTTGTAATATTCTCCCTGATTTACTGGAAGGCATCAGATAGGAATGTCTAGCAGGCAAGTCAGGTTTGATATTGACAGAAGGATAAGGTTTCTTCAGTTTGTTATATTACTTACAGTTGCGTTGTTGCTTATTGGCCTCTTTTTTTTCCAAATAATAAGGGCAAACGAATATGTAAAGCTTGCCTCGCAGAACAGGCTCAGAATTATTAGAATGTCGCCTCCCAGAGGAACAGTTACAGATTCAAAAGGAGCTCCTCTTGCTGTAAATGTCAGAACTTTCAGTGTAAATGGGTACCCGATAGACCTTCAACGAGAGGGTAACATCAAGCTTGTTTCATCGATTCTTATGAGAAACGGAATCCCTATAAACGAGGAAGAACTCAAGGGGCTTATAGAAAAGCAGTATTCCGCACCATACAGAGCTATAAAAGTCGCATCCAACCTTACATTCGCTCAGGCGGCTGAACTAATAACAGATAAGGATTTTAGCGAAGCACTTTTTCTAACTCCCGTGTGGAAGAGGACATATCCCGCAGGTAATTTTACCGCTCACGTGGTTGGCTATGTTTCTGAGATTACCAAAGAAGAGTTGGAAGTAAGGAAGGATAGTTCGTACCGCGGAGGTGACATGATAGGCAAGAACGGCATAGAGGCCTGTTACGATGAGGAACTTCAAGGACTACCCGGTGAAGAGGTAGTAGAGGTAGATGCAAAGGGAAGAAAACTCAGGGATATCTCCTACAGCCCTCCGCAAAAAGGCAATGACGCAGTCTTGACTATTGACCTCGGAGTACAACGTTACGCGGCAGAGCTTATAGGAAACTTTAGAGGTGCAGTCATAGCTATGGATGTCAACGACGGTTCAGTTAAGTGCCTTTATTCATCTCCAAGCTACGACCCGAACCCATTCACATGGGGTATATCCAACAAAGAATGGGCAGCTCTGACAGACCATAAAGAAAGGCCGATGATGAATAGGGCGATATCCGGCGCGTATCCTCCCGCGTCAACATTTAAAATCGTCACTGCATCCTCTGTTCTTGAAAATAAAGTAGTTAATATAAACACTACTGTGAGATGTCCCGGGTATTTTGAGCTCGGAGACAGGCGTTTCAGATGCTGGCGCCGAGCCGGCCACGGCACAGAGAATGTAATTACGGCACTGAGAGATTCCTGCGACGTCTATTTCTATCAGACTTCAACATGGCTTGGTATAGACAGGCTAATCAAAACTGGAGAGAAGTATGGTGTGGGAGAAAAAACTGGAATAGACCTTATAGGAGAAATTTCAGGTACCATCGCGGGACCTGCGTGGAAAAAAGAGAAGGTAAAAGAAAACTGGTACGGAGGGGATACTGTTAACTATTCGATTGGCCAGGGCTATGTCCTCATGACGCCGATACAGCTTCTAAGAGCATATGTTGCTGTTGCAAACGGAGGTAAACTCTACAAGCCTAGGATAAATTCTAGCGCAAAACCGGAGTACAGAAGGCTTGAAATTTCTCCTGCGACAATAAAGATAATGCAGGAAGGCCTGCGTGAAGTTGCAAGCAGTGGTACCGGCAGACGTGCGAGTTCGTTCGGAGTCCAAGTTGCGGGCAAAACTGGCACTGCTCAGAACGCTCACGGAGAAGACCATGCCTGGTTTGTAGGTTATGCCCCAGCAGATGTGCCGAGATATGCGGTAGTTGTGATTGCAGAAGCAGGGAAAGGCGGCGGAGCAGTCGCAGGACCGATAGTTGGAAAAATGCTCAACTTTATTATAAATGGGAACAAATATGCAGAGCCGATAACAGTCAAGCCTAAAACAGAATAGGGGTGTATTCTGAAATGATGATTCAACTAAAGGGTATACAGGCAGGAATCTTACGGTGTGTAGTTCCTGAGGAAATGAGCGAAAAAAACATACTTGAAGAATTTGAAGAATTGACCGATAGTGCAAAGAATCTGCTCGATGGGGGCCGTGTTGTAATGGACCTTCAGGGCAGAAGCTTCGGTGCAGCACTTGTTGCTAAGATTTGGAAAAATTTCATCGAGCCGACGGGATGTTCTGTCATTAGTTGGGAAGTTACTGATCAGGAGACATTCGAAGCACTGTTTCAGTTAGGAATGAACGTAGGTAACACAAATAAAAAAACAAAACAGGGAAGACCCTCCAGCCATAGACAGTCCAAGACCCTTCTGTACACAGGAACGCTACGCGGCGGTCAGAAGATAATGCACGAGGGAGATGTTATAGTTACAGGTCATGTAAACGTTGGGTCAGAGATTTCCGCTGAAGGACACATAGTAATTTTAGGAAAACTTAAAGGCTTGGCACATGCGGGTTTCAAGGGTGACGAAACAACCTCAGTATCAGCCAGATCCTTTGAATCCGGGCAGGTAAGGATAGGCCGAAAGGTAGGGCTTATAGATAAGAGTTCTGATATATGGGGCAAAGCGGTTGTGGTAACAGTTAAACAGGATGAAGTGCTGCTCACAGAGTGGCCTGCACTGTAGGAGGATGAAAGTATGGACTGTAGGATAATAGTCATCACGTCCGGTAAGGGCGGTGTCGGAAAAACAACAACTACTGCTAACCTCGCTGTTGCTTTGGCAAACGAGGGTCATAAAGTTGTGGCGATTGATGGTGACGTAGGGCTAAGAAACCTTGATGTAATAATGGGTTTGGAGAACAGGATAGTATACACTCTAGTGGATGTTATTGAAGGAACATGTAGGCTTAATCAGGCCATGATAAGGGACAAGAGGGTAAGCAACCTCTACATGATCCCAACAGCTCAGTCAAGGACAAAAGATTCCGTAACATCAGAGCAGATGCTTGAGATATGCAATCAATTGAGAAACGATTTTGATTTTGTTCTTATAGACAGCCCGGCAGGGATAGAAGCCGGTTTTAGAAATGCTGCGGCAGGTGCGGATGAAGCTCTAGTCGTTACGACTCCAGAGGTTTCGGCAGTGAGAGATGCGGATAGGATCATCGGCTTGTTAGAGTCAATGGAGAAAACCCCCATAAGTCTTATCGTTAACAGGATAAAGCCCGAAATGGTTAAGAGAGGCGAAATGCTTGCTGTCCAAGATGTCCTCGATATTCTTGCTGTCGATCTAATAGGAACTATACCAGACGACGAGAGTGTGGTTACCTCATCTAACAGAGGTGAACCTCTGACTTTTTCAAACGGCTCAGGAGCTTCTCAAGCATTTTTGGACATAGCAAAGAGGATTTGTGGAAATGAAGTTCCCTTTATGGATCTATCCGGAGATCAGAAGGGGTTTTTATCTTCCCTTCGTAGATTTTTTGGAAAGTAGGTGAGAATATCATGTTCGAATTTCTGTCACGGCTTTTTTCGGGAGGAAAAAGTGGAAGGGTAGCAAAGGAAAGACTCCAGTTGGTGCTCATCCACGACCGTAACGATATTCCTCCAGAAACTCTCGAAAAAATCAAAGTGGAAATGGTTCGTCTATTAAAAAAATATCTGGAGATAGATGAAAAGGGTATAAATATGAACCTTGAGAGAAGAAACAGGTCCGTTGCGTTAGTTGCAGATATACCTCTCAAGAGTTCGCAAAGGCCTGTTAGGGGAAGGAAGAAGAATGGCTGAAAAGAGCGGCAGCAGCTGGAAGGACATAAGGCCAAACATTGACCTGCTGATGCTGATCCCCACTGTAGCATTGTTTCTTCTCGGTATTGCCGCTATTTACAGTGCCAGTCCCAATAAAGCTCTAACGGTCTCCTCATATGCAGTACGCCAGCTTATGTGGGGCGGAATTAGCCTGTTTATATATATATTAGTATTAAGGATAGGGTATGAGAGGTTTCTTGACTTAGCAGGACCTCTCTTTGGAGCTATGATGCTGGTCCTGGTTATCCTTTTGTCAGTGGGGTATACTTCAAAGGGAGCTCAGAGCTGGTTCGATCTTGGCTTTATGCGTTTTCAACCATCAGAAATAGGCAAGGTCATCCTTGCTCTGGCTTTGGCACAGCTTTGTTCTAAATTGCCACCAACGGACATTAAAGGTATCAGCGCCGCCATAGCTCTGGCCGGACCAATGATATTGCTTATACTTCTTCAGCCGGACTTGGGCAGCTCTCTTGTCTATTCTGTGATGCTTTTTGCCGTGCTTGTAGCTGCAGGAGCGCCGATAAAATTTCTTTCCGGTATAGTGGTTTCCATTTTAGCGATGCTTCCTGTTGCATGGATATTTCTTAAACCATACCAGAAAATGAGGCTTATGGTGTTTATTGACCCAACGGTCGATCCACAGGGAGCAGGTTATAATGTTATACAGTCAAGGATAGCTGTAGGGTCTGGGGGACTCTTCGGAAAAGGATTTCTTCACGGTACCCAAGGCAAGCTCCATTTTTTGCCCGAACCACACACTGACTTTATCTTCAGCGTATTTTCTGAAGAATTCGGCTTTATTGGATGTTCTATTGTAATGATACTTTTTACAGTACTACTTTTAAGGATGCTAAACGTTGCTTTTTACACTAGAGAGACTAGAGGAAAGTTGCTAGCGGTAGGGATAGTGGCTTGGATTTGGTTTCAGATTACAGAGAGCATCGGCATGAGCATGGGATTGCTGCCCATAACGGGCCTTCCTCTCCCACTTTTCAGCTATGGAGGAAGTTCGCTGCTCGCAGTAGCAATTGCGTTGGCACTTGTCCAGAGCGTAGTCATTGTGTCGAGAACAGAAAAGTTTTGATTTTGTAAATTACTCGGTCAGGAGAAATGATAATTCAGGGCCGGTAAAATTTAGATTGCGGGAAGATATTCTTTCAGAGCTTTTTCCGCACCAGGGAGATCATCAAAATGTTATCAGAGAGAGGAACTGACCCTCGCAGATCCATCCTTGCATCTGTGAAAAGACCGTCAAGGTACACGGGTGG
>JAAYEY010000110.1 GCA_012728505.1 Synergistaceae bacterium
AACAATTTTTTAATATTATTGGTCCACGATATTCAGGTCCACTATCTTATTTTTACCCATCGATTCCCAACTGATTCGCAATCGATTTCCAACCGACTCCCGCGACGTTACTCGTTACAGCTTCACGCGACTGGTTTTCGTCGCAGCTTCACACCAGATGGTTCTCCTGGTAGCTTCACGCGGCGCGAACCTCGCCGCATCCCTTACTATACCTCGGTAGTTTTTACCTCAGGTTTAGCGTATTTATCTGCCTGGCTTTTCAGATATACATCAGGTTCCGCAGGGATCTTAAAGAGCGGGATAAACCTGTCTGTACCTGTGAAGGTTAGGAAGAGCATCGATCCTACAGCGATCCAGGCAAGATAGTTGTGAGTTATTATCTCGCCAACTGTTATATTTGCTGCAAGCGGATATACAGAGGCACTTATACCGATAAAGAATCCCATATAAACGTGCCATGGAATCAGCTGAGAACCCAGGACTCCCATTGCATCAGAGAAAGTTGCATTTCTGAGCGCCAGAGTATACATATCTTCCTTGCTTCCGACAACACTGGATTCGGTCATTTCCTTTATGATCGGACCTATTGTGACTATCTGCGCCATTTCGTCAGCCAAGGCTGCGTTTCCGATGAGACATATAAGTGCGTTGGAGAACATAAGGTGCCTGACTTTTTTCACCATCTTAAGGACTAAAACAGCAATCGGGTCAAACGCCTCCATCTTCCTCATAACACCGCCAAATGCACCGACCCAAAGCATCATTGCTATGGACCAGCTTCCCGCATCCGAGAAGCCTGTGTAGACCAAATCCATAAAATCGGTCAAGCTGCCTACTGTCCCAGCTATAAGGCCAAATATCAACGAAGATATTATACCGGCACCAAGACAGATAAGGGTGTTACATCCCTTTATCGCAAGTCCCAGAACAATTATGAGCGGCAATACCATGTAAGATGGAACCCCTGATTTTACAAGTTCAAGAAGCGTTACAGCTGAAGCTCTCTTCTCTGCAAGAGCAGCCCATACATCGGGGGGAATCTGCGCTATCGCATCTGCAGCTTTAGCTGTTGTGCTGGGAAGCCCCATTGTAACAGCCACAAAATAGAAGACTACTGCTGAGATACCAAGGCAAAGAAATGACCAAACTCCCTGATGTCGCACTCTTTTAATTATCTCGACCTCTTGGATTCCGGAGCTTACTATAGTGGTATCTGAAATGAGACCAATGTTATCTCCGAAGCATGACCCGCCTGCTATAGCTCCAATAGTGAGGGCAATGTTTCCCCCTACGATATGGTTGAGCCAAAGGAAAATCGGGGCGCATGCGGCAAACGTGCCCCACGATGTGCCAGTTGCGATTGAAAGGACAGAAGTAACCAACAGGGCTACTACAGCAAGGAATTTAGCGTTAAGTCCTGCGGCAAGCGACATATTGATGACAGATGCCGCTACTCCTGTAGCCATAAAACACTCTGCAACAGCATAAGCAGCCTGAAGGATCAAGAAAACAATGAGGAAGTGTTTAAGGTTCTCAAGAGCTGCGTCAAGAAGCTCGTTGAATTTGTATCGGTCTACTGCCATTCCGACCATTATTGCATACATGAAGGAAATTGGTGCTGCGAGCAGAATATCTACCCCCGAAAGCATCAATCCTGCAATAACCATTACTGGTGTGAGTTTCATTAAAGCTTTCATTTTTCAAGTGCCTCCTTTTTTTGTTGTTGATTAGTCAATGCAAACAAAAACATCAAAATAGAAGAAATACTTGTAAAATATTATAGCCTTGGATCAGTCTGGATAAGTGTTAATTATCGTTTGCTCATGAATCATCTTCTTTCTTTTACGTTTTGAAATGTCATTGATCTATTTGGGAATGTTTAATAGAGCCCGGCTGTTTCTCCTCCGTCAATCCTTATATCAGCTCCTGTAATATAACGAGCGTCGTCAGATGCAAGAAAGGCATAAAGAGCTCCTATTTCTTCCGGTTCAGCGTGACGTTTCATGGGAATTCCCTCGTTGACCTTTGCAAGCATTTCATCCGTGTATTCAGACCTCTGCATCGGAGTCAGGACATATCCCGGGCAGACGCAGTTGACCCTCACATCGGGAGCAAGCTCAAGCGCCATGCTCTTTGTAAGAAGAATGACCCCGGCCTTAGAGGCATTGTAATCTGTGTACCAGCGATGGCCCTCGGTCCCGTTTGTAGATGCCGTCATAAGGATTACACCGCTCTTTTGGGCCTTCATCCTTCTGGCTGCCTCACGTGAACATAGGAACATGCCGTTGAGATTGATGTCGATGACCTTCTGCCACTGCTCGTAGGTTATATCGACGAAGTTTTTACGGATGCTTATTCCTGCATTTGAGACGAGGACATCGATGCCGCCGAGCTCTCTGTCCATCTTCTCAAAAACTGCCGTAACATCCACTTCTCTTCTGACATCACAGACTCCTGATCCTGCGAAAGAGGGGTTTTCATCCATTGCTTTTGACAGGGCATCTTTATTGCAGTCGATGATAAAAACCTTGGAACCCTCAGCAGCAAACCTCTGAGCTGTAGCCAGGCCAATTCCGCTCGCCGCACCTGTGATCATTACCCTCTTGTCTTTAAGTTCGCTGAATTTTGCCATTGAACGACCTCCTTTGTCTTTATTTATCTTTATTTTTCAGGCAGATTTGATAAAATCATCCTACTTTTGCCATTATCTTTTTGCTAAAACCTGTTATAACAGGGATGTAGCCCTTTAATTCCTCATCCAGGACGGTATCACCGGTATCTGCGATCAGATTTTTTCCGAAGAGAGCCGACATCTTGGAAGAATTGGCTATAACTGTGATATTTTCTTTGGGTATCATCCTAATCACATCCGGACTCAACTGTTGGTTGCCCCTTCCAAATATGTGTCCCTGGCCTCCTATCACAGTGATAACCAGATGGCGTTTTTCCTTTTCTAATCCGGATAAAATATTTTTGATATCACTTTCAGTTAGGTCTTTTCCTGCCAGTTTTCTGTTAAGAACTGCATCAACGCCGAGAAGCGTACCGTTAATGCCAAGGCCCTGTAATATTGAGTAGGTCGTGCTCCCTGAACCGATCAGATAGATCTCATCGTCATTCATGCTTTTTACAACATAAGCCGCGACGTCCATGCTTTCGCTTTCATCAGAACCGGTGCTACCTGACTTCCGGTTCTGCATGAACTCCCTGTCGTCAGGAACTCTCATATAACCATAAAGCCTTGCATTAACTATGTTTTTCCTAAAGGCGTCCTCGTCAAGATCCATTACCTCTGCTAATACGAACCTTTTAACCTTGCCGAGAAGAAGATTCTTTACCAGTGTCCCTGCGTCCTTCGGCCTTTTGGCATATACAGCCGAATGGATCTTTACTCCTGCCGGTATCCCTATAACCGGGATCCTGTCTCCGACAATTGAGCATACATCACGGGCAGTACCGTCTCCTCCGGCAAAGATTATTGCTTCTGCGCCAGCTTCAAGCATTAGTGAGACTGATTTCTTTGTGTCATCCGAAGTAGTCTTTTTTGATGGTTCGAAAACTGTCTTGTGGACCAGACCGTTTTCAGATAGAAGTCTTCCTCCCATTTCGCCTGCAGCGGTATAAAACTGATGATGCAAAGCGGCTTCCCTGAATATGGCAAGTGCGGTCTCCGCACGGCTGTTTGCCTCTGGAACCGCACCAAGCTCTATGGCCCGACGGAGAATTTCTTCTCCGTCAGTCCCCTTTAGAGCGACTTTTCCTCCCATACCTGCTACCGGGTTAACGAGGAAACCGATCTTCATTTTCACTTGGGCTCAAAGTACCCTTTGTACTTCCTGTTATATGAGCGCCAGGTTATCGAGTATTTCGCAGGATCATCGAAGTAGTCATCGTCAATACGGTGAACGGTGCTGTTCTGCGGAGCATTCTTCACTGCTTCCGGTTCCTCATAGCACATCCTCGATATCTCAGCCAAAACTGCGCAGTAATCATCGATGTCAGTCTTTGAATAGGACTCGCTGGGTTCAATAGTGAAGGGCTCGGGAATCACAAAAGGTTCATGGCTCGACCAGTAGTGCGTTCCGAAGTCTGGGATGCAGCGCTGCACATCTGCGGTTCCGAATCCGGTATCCTGTTTGAGTTTCTCCCAACTGTAGCGCACCTGTTCAATACGCGAAGGATGGTGCGGAAAGCTCATTGAGGCTCCCTTTATTGCAAGGATCTTCTTCATGCAGTAATTGTTGTTAAGAATGGCTACCCTTGACACTTCCCTCAGTCCGTCGGCTCCTAAAGACATTATCCAGGAATAGGACTTAAGGACGACAGGAATTACACCCCAGAACGACTTGATCTTACCGCAAGATTTCGGAAGGTCAAAATCGAGGTAGTATCCTTTTTCTGGGCTGTACTCGACCATGGGCACAGGCATATACGGGCGTAGTTCCTTTTTAGCTGCGACCATGCCTGTTGCAGGACCTCCGCATCCGTGAGGCGCAGAGAATGTCTTGTGGAGGTTGAAAAAGGACATGTCGAAGTCAGCTTCCGCCGTCCTGGTTATGCCAAGCAAACCATTTGCGTTCGCCTGATCGTAGCAGCAGAGGACTCCCTTTTCATGCGCAAGTTTGGTAAATTCTTTAATCCTTACGTTGAAAATTCCCGTATCTTCAGGGTTGGTGAAAAAAATTGCAGCAGTTCTGTCCGAAAGGGCGGCTTTGAAAGCCTCGATGTCCGGATATCCCTCCGAGTCAGGCTGTATGATTATGACTTTGTAACCCTTGACTATAGGAACGGCAGCGTCGGCAGGATGCGAAAAGAGGGTCGTGATGACCTCGTCACGCTTTTCCTCCTCGCCCTTGTCACGCCAGTATGCCCTGACTATGGAAGCCAGAGCAAGGACTCCGTGCGAGCCACCACCCGGCTGGACGCTGAACACGTCGAGCCCGGAAATAGATTTGAAAAGCTCACCTGTTTTGTGAATTATCTCAAGCACTCCCTGAGCTGTCTTTGCGGGCTGCAAAGGATGCATGTGGAGCAACTTCGGCGAACCTGCTAGACGCTCGTTCACCTTGGGGCTGTATTTCATAGTGCAGGTTCCCTGTCCTATGTCTATATTTCCGTCCACTCCGATATTTCCCTGGGAGAGGTGGTTATAATGCCTTACCAACTGGAGCTGGGCGATCTCAGGCAAGTTTGCCTTATCCTTCCTTACCATGTGAGCCGGAAGCGTTCCGAGTACTTCTTCTTTCGATACGCAGTCACAGCAAGGTCCGGGAACGAGCACACCACGCTGTCCAGGTTCACTCAGCTGATAAATGATAGGTTCGTTCCATCTGGCCTGATGAAATTTCTTCATTCTTGAAAGTCCGTCCATCATCATTCCCTCCTTACCCAAGTATCTCGCACAAGGCGTCGGCAATGGCCTTGATATCTTCCGACGTCGTCTGTTCTGTCACACAAAGAAGTGAGCAGCCTTCAAGCTCGGGGAAGGACCTCTCCAAGTCATATCCGCCAAGTATTCCTTTTTCAAGGAGCTTCTCATTTATCACTTCTACGCTCTTACCTGTGCCGCTGAAATCTACGACTATCTCTTCAAAAGGAGTTCCGGAAAACCTGTCCAGCTTCACTCCATTTACCTTTGCAAGCTGTTTTTTTAGACAGACCTGACGCTGCAAAATTGCTTCGCCAAGTTCTTTCATTCCCTGCGGCCCCATCGAAGCAAGGTATACTCCCGCAGCTATGCCCCAAAGTGCAGAGTGCGTACCAACAAATTCCTTGGCGCTGTCCCTGTTGGCGAACGAGGTACGCTCCCAAAGAACGTCACCGAACCCCCACTCTCCTTCGCTTGTCGGAGCGATTCCAAAAAGTCTGGATGGGTATTCCTCAACCATTTCAGGTTTTTCACTGGTTGCAATAAACCCTGCTACTCCGCCTCCATAGTTCATGTGTATTCCAAGCGACTGGATTTCGCCGCATGCAATATCTGCGCCGTAATGACTTGGAGGTGTAAGCACTCCTAGCGTTGAAGGCTCAACATAGGCCACCATCATCGCTCCAACCTTATGGGCCATGTCAGAGATTTCCTGAGCCTTATCCTCGATGACTCCAAAGAAATTGGGATTCATTACCAAAACAGCTGCGACCCTCTCTGAGAGGTTTGCCTTGAGGCTGTCCAAGCAGATTCGCCCTGTCTTGTCGTTGTAATCTACATAAGTAATTTTTACGTCCGGCTGCAGATATGTCTCAACAACCTTCATAACATCGGGATTGAGGTTTCTCGGAACGATAACTTCTTTCCTTCTTGTAATCCTTGTTGCCATCCTGAGTGCTGTACTGGCTGCCTGGCTTCCGTCATAAGTAGGAACGTTGCAGACGTCAAAATCCAAAAGCTCGGCCATCATCGACTGATACTCAAAAAGCGCCTGAAAACGCCCATGATCCTCGTAGGGTTCACCTGCGTAAGCTGTTAAGAATTCAGACCTGTTTATTACCTCATCGACAACAGCAGGAACATATCTGTTGTAGCAACCCGCTCCAAGAAAACAGCGAAGTTCTTCAGCTGTAACATTTTTGTTCATTATTCCGCTCACATGCCTGTAAATCCCAACTTCATCCGTAAAAGGCTCCGGGAGTTTCATCGCTTCCTTCATGCGAACTTCTTCCGGAATGTCGGCGATCAGATCCTCAATCGACTTTACCCCAATAAACTCCAGCATCTCCTTCTGCACCTCAGGTTCAGAGTTCGGAATATAGGGATATACCTTCTTACCCATAAAATTACCTCCCTAAATATCTATTATTTCAAATTTTAAAATTCAAGCTCAGCCAGCTTTTTCAAACCTATAGTTTTAAAAGCCAGCAGGTCCTATTTCCTCTTTACTACCCTAAACCCAACCGTTAAAACGGCGATTAGACGTGCCAGAGGCGATGTGATTGGTTGTTGCTCGCCCGGAGGCGTATATATGATACGCCGAGGACCGAGCGACAGCCCATCACGAAGCATATGGCACGTATAATCGCCGTTTTTAAGCGATACCGCCGCCATCAACGACAAGACTCGTACCAGTCACCCATGGTGACATATCGCTGCAAAGAAAGAAAACACACATTGCAACATCCACAGGTGCTCCGAGCCTCGCCATCGGTCTCTGGGCGCACTCCTCTTTGAACTTTTCATCATAAACTCCGCCCAGCTGCTCGCACTCACTTTTCAGCATCGGTGTGTCGATATCACCCGGGCATACGCAGTTGACATTGATATTGTCCGGGCCGTGATCAATGGCCATTGCCCTAGTCATATTCCAGACCCCGGCTTTAGCTGCACAGTAAGATACCGCATGGTCCCCGCCCTTAAGGGCCCAGCCGGAACCAATGTTGACAATTTTCCCTCCGCCGGCTTTTTTCATATAGGGAACGATATGCTTACTCATTAAAAATACGCTCTTCAAAGTCACATTCAGCGCTAGATCCCAATCCGCCTCGGAAAGAGTCTCTACCGTGTGGCGGCGAGCAACTCCCGCACAGTTCACAAGAATGTCTATTTTTCCGAATTTCTCTATAACGGCATCAGCTAAAGCTTTGCAGTCAGATTCTTTAGTAACGTCACATTTAATAAAAATGGAGTTGTTGCCGGCAGCAATAATTTCTTCCTTCACACAGTTCGCCAGAGACTCGTTAATATCTGCCATCACAACTGTTACACCAGCATCTGCAAAAAACTTGGATATTCCAGCGCCAATCCCTGATGCAGCTCCTGTTATAACGGCAATTTTTCCCTTCATACCGCAGAGTTTGTTAAGATCAATCACTACTATCACTCCTTTTCTTTTTATATGTTTTCAGTTATAGTATACAGTGAATACATTATCTAATACTCTATCTGATAGTTATTCTTATGTCAATATGTTCGGCTTGCACTATTGAGCAAAACTGTATATATTTGTTAAGATAAAATAATTAGGTGGGATAACTAAATGACAAAAAACAACACTCATGGGAAAACATCAACAGATTATGTCTATGAAAGAATTAGAAGCGGAATTTTCGATAAGACCCTAGTAAGCGGGCAAAGACTTCCTGAGATTGTTATAGCAAAGGAATACAACGTAAGCAGGACACCTGTGAGAGAAGCTCTGCGGCGTCTAGAGAATGAAGGTCTCGTCCAAATAGTTCCTGGTTGGGGGGCATGTCTCTCCTCTCCTACAAGACAAGAAATAATCGATACCTATGAGGTGAGAGAGACCCTTGAGGTAATGGCGATAAGAAAAGCTTCAAAACTTATAACCCCGCTCCAGATATGTCTGTTGGAGGAGCAGATAGAGACAGAAAGAAAAGCTTTTGAGGAAAAAGACCTTGAACTTTACTTGAACGTCAATGACGCTTTTCACCTTATAATTGCTGAATCATCAGGCAACGGAACGCTCGCAGGCTATGTCAAGAACATTCTCTCAAGGA
>JAAYEY010000111.1 GCA_012728505.1 Synergistaceae bacterium
CCGCCGCACCCTATAACAGGGATTTTAATTGCTTCCCTTACCTGCCATACCAGTCTCAGAGCCAAAGGAAAAACTGCAGGTCCGGAAAAACCGGCCGTAATACGGTCAAAAGCCGGACGCCCTCTCTCCATGTCCATTCCCATGCCAAGCCACGTATTGGCAACTACGACAGCGTCTGCTCCCTCTGATTCTATTGCATGGGCCACATCAGCCGGATAAGGTGTCTGGGGGGTCATTTTCACCCACAGCGCACCCTGCCAGACTTTTCGTGCCGCCCTTACAGCTTTAGCTGCGTTTAATGGATCCATACCCCAGGCCATTCCGTCTCCATCAACATTGGGGCATGAGATATTCAGCTCTGCTGCAGCTAAAGCACCTGTATCCTGAATGATCGCAAGCGTCTGTACCGTATCCTCTTCACTTTCCATGACTACATTGGCAATGACAGGAACGGGACAAGACTTCACCAAGTAGAGATACTTCTCAACAAACCCTTTTGCTCCCACGTTTTGTAGACCTATACTGTTAAGAATTCCGGCAGGGGTTTCCCAAAGCCTAATACCTTTGTTGCCGCTTTTTGGCATGAGGCTTATGGCTTTTGTGCAAAGAGCGCCGATACCTTGCAGTCTTTCAGCCTTCCAAAAGTCTTCCTCGTAGGGCCAGACCCCTGAGGCCGGTATAACAGGCCATTCAAGTTCCATTTTTCCTATTTTGACTCTCATATCAATTTTCATCATCTGCTACCTCATCAGCTCTAAAAAGCAACTGATCCACACAGAGCCGTTTAGGCCCATTGTTTGTCTTAACAACACATCCCATGCAGCCTCCATAGCCGCATGCCATCCTCTTATCCAAAGCAAAATAGAGTTTATCTTTTTCATCTGCATAGTGCTTTCGCAGCGCATTTATAAAACCGGGAGGTCCTGAGGACCATACTCTTTCGTTTTCATCCATATTTTTTGGCAGAACCTTGAACATGCTATTTCCCTCGCCAAAAGAACCATCATCTGTAAATATATGTACTTCCGGAACTAGTTCTAAGATTCGATCAACAAATTTTTCGTAGCCTTTCCCCGGGACTCCCAGATAAATATGGGCCGTCTTCTCAGGATACTTTTTTGCAAAATAGAGAAATGTCGCTATACCCACACCACCTGCTGCAATGTTTACCTTTCCATCTACAGGAAGAAGGGGAACTCCAAACGGACCTCTCAGCCTTACCTCTTTTCCTGCAATTAATTGCATCATCATTTCGGTGCCTCTACCCAAAACCATGTAACAAACAGACAATTCACCCTTTTCAATATCAACGTCTGCTACGGCAAAAGGCCTTCCAAGCAGAGGATCATTGCTGTCCGAGGGGAAGACCATCACACACGCCCCCGGAAAAATCTTTTCCGCCAAATCACGGCAGCTCACCGTAAGCCATCCCATTCTTCCCGAGAGTTTTTCAGATCCTGTCACTAGACACATAAAATCTTCTATCTTATTTGTAGAACTAATAAAATCAGACATTAATTTTCCTCCGTAAAATAAAAATCAAATATATTCGGGTACAAAAGAATAAAACCTTGTCAATTCTAACATTTGATGGACCGATACGCCATCTTGTCTTGCGGCGTAGTACCGATTCGGGTTATAATCACTACTGGTCAGAGTCAGCAAATCATTAAATTTATTTAAATATTTTCACCGTCTTTCCAACATGCGACTTGACGGGAAACCAGCGGCTTAGAGGCGTACCGCCGAGACAATATTTTTAAGGATTAATGTTTGAAAGATCTCTCATCAACGGTTTTAAAACAACCGCTTCACCATTGCTTCACTATTGCTTCACGCAACACGTTTCACGTTGCAGCTTCACGCCAGATGTTCCACCTGGCCGCGCTTACAGCAGTTAGTAATAAGCTAAATTTATATAAACTATGAAAGGGGTAATAGCAATGGCTTATACAGAACCTTATGACAAGATGGACAACAAATCTCTCGATATCTCAAGAGCTATCACAAGCCTTCGTGAGGAACTTGAAGCAGTAGACTGGTACAACCAGAGAGTTGCCACAGCTACAAATGAAGAGCTTAAACGCATAATGGAACACAACAGAGATGAAGAGAAAGAACACGCTGCGATGCTTATAGAGTGGCTCCGCCGTAACATGAGCGAGTGGGACAAAGAACTTAAAGACTACGTCTTCACATCGGCTCCCCTCGGAGAACACCCAGAGGAAGACGGTGCAGAAAGCCCTTCCACAGGCAACCTTTCCGATCTTGGAATAGGCAAACTTTAAGAATTAACATACAAAGGGGGACAAATAGATGGATATTCTAAAAAGATCACTAGCACCAATTTTCCCTGCAGCATGGGATGAGATAGACGAACAGGCTAAAACAGTACTTAAGGGAGTCCTCGCAGGAAGAAAAGTAGTCGATGTAACAGGACCGCTTGGATGGAACTGCGATTCAGTTTCTGAAGGAACTCTCTCACTAGTTGAGGAATCACCGGTCGAAGATGTAAGCTACGGCATACGTGAATCACTTCCCCTCATTGAGATAAGAGTCCCTTTCACCATGTCGATGTGGGATCTTGACGACATCAGCAGAAATTCAAAAACCGTCGACTTCACTCCTGTCATTGAAGCAGCCCACAAGGCGGCTCTTTTTGAAGACACAGCGATTTTCCTGGGACTTGAAGAGGCCGGCATACTTGGTATGGAACTCGAAGCCGATAATGATCCCATTGAATTAAAGCTTGAAGACGAATCTATCCTAGAATCGATCGTAGAAGGAATGACAACGCTTAACAGTCGCTCCATGGAAGGTCCTTATGCCCTTGTCTGTACACTGCCTCTCTGGACAAAGATTAAGACGTCCGCAAAGGGCTATCCTCTTCTCAAAAGAGTCAAGGATGCACTTGGGGATGACTGCCGCATAGTACTTTCACCCCAGTACGAGACATCTATGCTCGTATCGGCGAAAGAGGGCAACAGTGAACTGATAATCGGACAGGACTTTTCCATCGGCTACCAGTCCCACACAAACACAGATGTCAGCTTCTACATCACAGAAACTTTCACCTTCAGGGTGATTGCTCCTGAGTCAATCGTACCCTTCAAAATAGCAGGGAAAAAATAGAGAAGAATCTTCTCAAATAGCACAATGAAATAAGAGGGAGAAAGATGTAATATATCTTTCTCCCTCTTACTTATAGACACGGAAGAAGCTACCGGTACCCAGATGTATAATATTACCGAGGTGATGTATTTTGAAGAGCTGGAAAATAACAATAGGACAAGTTGTATCTGTGCCTCTGGACATTAAGAAAAATACTGATAAAGCTTTAGATCTTATGGATCAATGCAGCTCAGACAGAAGTTCACTCTTGGTCCTTCCCGAGCTATACCTGTCAGGCTATGAAATAAAAGATTTTATTTCTTCCCCCTCAGGCGTAAAAGCCATTAAGAAAGATATTACTACGGCCTTAAATCTCATTGCTGATAAAACTAAGGAAAGCGGCTGCGATATACTTATCAGCTATCCCCTTTTTAAATCAAAATCGGATAAACCATATATAGCTTTAGATTATTACTCAAAGGGAAAAAGTATAGCCACCCACAGGAAGATAAATCTCTCTAATTACGCCCAATATACAGAACATCTGACATTCAGCGAGGGTGACCAAGTGACGGTCGCTGATACTCCTTACTGCAAGGCGGGGATGTTCATCTGTGAAGACCTGTGGCATATAACTAACGCTATTTTTGCAGCTAAGCTGGGAGCCAA
>JAAYEY010000112.1 GCA_012728505.1 Synergistaceae bacterium
GACTGAGTCTCAAGCGCTTACTATATGGAGTTACGAAGGTAACGTAGTTATGTTTGTTCCAAGCGTAAGCTGTCGGGCAAATCTTTGCTCCACGGTAGTAGCTTATGATAGTTCTCTTTTGGAATGTTAGGCATGGTCTCAAAGATGTATTTGAGATATTCAAAGGGTTTGAGTCGGTTTTTCTTCGCCGTCTCAATGAGGGAGTAGATTGTCGAGCTAGTTTTTGCTCCTTTTGGAGTACAGCAGAAGAGCCAGTTCTTTCTGCCTATGACAAAGGGCTTTATACTGCGTTCCGCCCTGTTATTGGAGAGTTCAAGTCTCCCATCAAGATAGAAGGTCTCAAGGTAGGGTCTTTGTCCCAGCGCGTAGTACAGGGCTTTACCAAGTGCGGATTTAGGCAGTGCACAGGCAGAGGACGCCCATGCAAAGAATGCCTCTGAGACAGGTCTGCTTTGTTCAAGACGCTTTTTATGACGTTCTTTAGGAGTCAGCTGCTCATATTCTCGTTCCAGTGCAAATAGTCTGTCGCAGAATTCAAGTCCTTTATGCGAAGCACAGTTTGTTCTTTCTTCAGGAGGAGCAGCCTGCACCGCCTCGTGAAATTTTCTTCTCGCATGTGCCCAGCAGCCGCAGAGGCGGATGTCTCCTTCCTGCAGTACCTTATAACCCGAATAGCCGTCAGTATGGAGGTATCCTTTGAAGCTTTCTAGAAAATTCCTTGGATGGGCACTCGATCTGGTCTCCTGGTATTCATAAAGGACAGTAGGTGTTTCTGTATATCTTCCGGTGCAGTAGAGCCACATGAATGATTCCCTGCCCGGAGATCTGCCTGGTTCCTTTAGTACCTGTACCACTGTCTCGTCTGCATGAAGTATTTCTTCTTTAAGCAGCTCTTTCCTCATCTGTTGGTATAAAGGTTCAAGCCAGTCATTAGATGCGCGAATGAGCCAGTTAGACATGGTCTGGCGGCTAAGAAAGAAGCCGTCATTAAGGAACGACTGCTCCTGACGGTAGAGCGGCACACCGTTCATATATTTCTGTACCATGATGTGGGCAATGGAGGCTGCCGACGCAGCGCTGCCTTTTATTACAGCTTCCGGCATTGGAGCCTTTATTATTGGGACTTTTATGTTTTCATGTTCGCAGCGGCGGCAGGAGTATACTTCTCGTTCATGCTCCACAATCTTTACCTGAGCAGGAATTATCGTAAGCTCTCGTCTTTGCTCATGCCCCATGACGTGCATAGGACCTCCGCATTCAGGACAGGAACGTTCCTCTTCAGGGCTGGAGTACAGTATTTTCTCTATAGGGAGTGAATCAAAGTCGTCCTCTTTCTTACCTGTGCATCTACGTCTGGTATAAGTTATCTCTTCAACAGACGGTTCCGCCATTTTTACTACGGCTTCATTTTCCACTTCATCGAAAATAAGAAGTAACTGCCGTGAGTCAGCATCAGCCTTTTCGCTGGACTGTCCGAACTGGCGATGCTTGCTCAGACGGAGACATTCTTCATAATATGCAACAAGCTTCGCAAGCTCCGAGTTCTTGTCCTTAAGCTTCCGGCGTTCCGCCTCAGATTCCTCATATTTTGTCTTTATTTCTTCGAGTTCAATTATGACGTTTTTCATAGGGAAATAATACATCAAAAAGCAGCATAAATCCAGTGGTAGAGCGGATTTACTATTCCGACTATTTCGCTATACAGATAGCCCGTTAAACACCTCATCCATCGCAAGTCTGCGACGCAATTTCGTTCCTGCAAGCAGACAGGAAAACTCATTTCCACTCAGAACTATCTTCTTTACCTTACCCTCTTTAGGCCATGGAAAAGTTCCCTTCTCAAGGCGCTTTTGATAAAGCCAGAAACCATCGTTATCCCACTCAAGGATCTTTACTCTATTGTGGGTGCGGTTACAGAAGATAAACATGGCAGAGTCAAAAGAATCACAGATATGCTGAAGATTTACAATGGCAGAAAGGCCGTCTATTCCTTTGCGCATATCGGTAGGGCCACAAACGAGATAAATCTGTTTGCCGCTGTGCTCGAACATAAAAAATACCCCCCAGTGTTAAGTTATCCGTTACTGGGAGGACTTTAGGCGCTTGGTATTATTTTGGACAGGTACGGATGGTTTGACGCTTAC
>JAAYEY010000113.1 GCA_012728505.1 Synergistaceae bacterium
CAGAGGCAGCAAGAATGGCAGAAGTAGAACCAAGGCAGCTTGCTATTCCTATTTCTCCTGCGGCCATAGCTTCGGTCTGTTTGGGGCCCTCTGTTATCTCTGGAAAAGAAAGGTCAACCCCATCATACGCTTTCTCAAACGTCATGTTGTACTTGGCGACTATCGAAGGGACATTCAGAGGGGCTTTTACATATGTAATACCCATCTTTCTCGGCATATCTGAAGCAAAAGCTCCCGTTCCTAACACTAACAAAACTAACAAAGATACAATAAACATTTTTCTCACAATAATTTCTCCTTTTAATTAATGTATAAGAGCAGCTAATCCAATTTAACCTTTTCAGCGCAAGACCAAGCAATTCTTACTGTGGCCGGAAATTGTATCCTTACAACCTCAGTTAGCCCACTAGCTGTCTTGTTTTTTTGACATTACTGCTTTAACAGACACTGCTTTTATCTTGCCAAGTTTGCCTGTCAGGCTGCTTATTTCGTCTGGTGATGCATCAAGGACCAGTGATATTACGTTTATGTCGCGTTCTCTGTAGGGAATGCCCATCCTGCCAATTATTATCCCGCTGTGCTCGTGGAGGACATCATTGACTTCACGAACTGAGTTTCGATCTTCGATTATTACTGCCGCGACACCTATCCTATTTCCTTCCATGACATCTACACCTGCCTCCTTAAATTTAAACCCCAAAAAAGAAGCCCCCCGCAAAGCGAAAGGCTTCTGATGACGTCATTAATCATGACTTTCAGCGATCCTTCCCTTTGCACGGAAAATTTCCCTACAAACAGACAGTCCCGTTAGGAACCTTGGATCTGCTCTGCCGGAGAATCCGACAAAGAAGAACTTTCTAATCCCTAATTATTAATGTTACAAAAAGTAGTATAGTTGGCTTGTGATAAAAGTGTCAATGTTATTTTGCCTTTTGTCCATAATGATTACTTTAGTCCACATCTGCTAAATTTAGACATATAAAATGGTTACCAAGTCTAAAATTAGCAAACCGGCTGCTTTTCCGTGCTATAATAATAGTTGTCTAAACATTTGACAGATTACTCTTACATCGTCAGTAGATTCAATTTAAATGCAGCAAAAAGATGCACCTAATACCCGGGAGGTAGATATCATGTTGTGGAAATGTTCAGTTTGCGGTTACATCCATGAAGGAGAAGAAGCGCCCGAAAAATGCCCCAAATGCGGAGCTCCAAAAGAGAAATTTGAAGCTCTTTCAGAAGAGGATGCTAAAAAAGTACACATGTCTGTCAGAACTAACGACATCCACATGGAGATAGTAAGGCTTGCCAACAAAGTAAAAAGACTTGCAGAAGAAGGGATCGAAATCAACTTAGATCCTCCCTGCGTAGCACTTTTCAAACAGGCCGCTGAAGAAGCTGTCGTAATCAAACAGAGAAGCAAAGCCGAGATCGCGGGTCATGTAAGCAGAGGTAAATGGTAACACCAGATAAATAGAGATTAAATCTAAATAAGCGGGACCTCACGACGAGGTCCCGCTTATTTATTAAGATGCCCTTTATCTAAATTTTATGCAGCTTTTCTTTGAGTTTAAGTCCATCGTGCCACGCCTTTCCAATTTCCTCGCCAATAGACCAGTAACGATTGTCAGGCATGCTGAGGCAAAACGGAGAAACCTTGCTGATGTCAGGCGCGCCATTAGTCAAATATTTTTCTTCCGACCAGACATTTTTGACTTCACCTATGAAGATAGTATCCACCTCGAGTCTGACAGATTCGATAAGTCTGCACTCCATAGTAATGGGACATTCTCGTATCATTGGTGCATTTTTTAGTGTTCCATAAAAAATATCAAACTCTTTTGATTTATCATAATCTCTCCCGCTAACAAGACCCATCACATCCGTCAGAGCCAAAAGATCAACAGAGGGAATGTTTATGCTGAACTCTTTGTTTTCAATAATCCCTTCTGCCGTGAATTTTTTACCTATTGCTATACACATTGCATTGGGTGTTGCATTCACACGTGTGGCCCACGCTACCGACATAAAATTGGCTCTTCCTCCCTTGCGTGAACCGACAAGGATCATAGGCATGGGAAGTAAAAATGCATTGTTTCCAATCGATATTTTTTCCATGTCACACACCTCCATATTTTAAGATAAGAGCGAGACTCATACAGGGATAATATCAAGATTCATATTACTTCAGTTTAACATCATTCGACAAATATCTGAAAAAACTGGGCGAAAATATTCAAGATCAAGCTTCAATTCCCTTCTTTACTGATATCATATATTGGATATATATTCCGAAGATTATTTCGGGGGTGGCGAGAATGTTCAATTTTTTGACAAGAAAGTTTATTAGAGATCATAAAAACATAAAAGATCCTAAGGTGAGAAGGAATTATGGGTCTTTTTCCGGTGCGGTTGGAATATTTGTAAATCTTATTTTAAGTCTCAGCAAGATTGTCGCAGGAGCGATCTTTCATAGCATTTCCGTAACTGCAGACGGCATAAACAACATGTCTGACGCAGGTTCATCTCTCGTGACACTGATAGGATTTAAAATGTCCGCTAAGCCTGCGGACAAAGACCATCCGTTTGGCCACGCCAGAATAGAGTACATTGCCGGCTTAATTCTCGCAATTATAATTTTACTTGTGGGGATAGAGCTCATAAGGTCTTCTGTAATCAAGATAATGAATCCTCGGCCTACGAACTATTCATCAATAGTGTTCATAATCCTAATAATTTCGATTATTGTTAAATTATGGCTAAGCCAGTTTTATGCGAAGATTGCAGAAATAATCTCCTCTTCGACTATAAAGGCAGCTTCAGTAGATTCTAGAAATGATGTTTTAGCAACTTCGACAGTACTAATTGGAGCACTCATTTCCAGGTTTGCAGGTTATGAGATTGATGGTTACATGGGAATCGCAGTTGCTCTTTTTATCATCTATTCCGGCACGCATATACTTAAATCCATCCTTGACCCTATGTTGGGTCAGATGCCTGATCGAGATTTAGTAGATAAGATTGAAAGAAAAATTCTTTCATATGATGGAATAATAAGCATACACGACCTTGTGATACATAATTACGGCCCTAACATATATTTTGCAACTGTCGATGCAGAGCTGGACGCCGATAAAAACTTCATAAATGCACATGAAATAATCGACTTAATAGAAAGGGACTTCGCCAGGGATTTAAATATTAACCTTGTGATACATGCGGATCCTGTGGTTACTGATGACGAAGAACTAGACAGTCTAAGGACCAAAACGGAAGAAATTGTAAGGTCAATCGACCAGAGGTGCAGTATCCATGATTTCAGGGTATTAAGAATAGAGACACAGACAAATCTTATCTTTGACGTTGTAGTACCGTCAGAAATTGATTCAGACGCCGCGGAACTGGTTGATAGAATAGAAAAAGCCATAAAAGCGGAAGACCCAAAATATTACCCTTTAATAACGATAGATGAAAACTACGTGGTGACCTACGTAAATAAAATACACTGATTACTTGTTACTGTTATAAACCTCGGCATAATTCTATCGTCAATCCACAATGGCTCTATAAACATCGATTTAATACATAGAGATGGAGGAAGAGCATGAACAGTTCATCAGATAAATCAATCCTCAGTATCTACCATGCTGGTAGTCTCTCTGCTCCATTGGACAAGATAGAGGCTCTTTATAAAGCAGCCAACCCAGGCGTAGATATCCTTCGTGAATCGGGAGGAAGCTCAGCACTTGCGCACAAGATTACTGAACTTGACGGAGAATGTGACGTTTTTCTATCGGCTGACTATATGGTCATCGAAAAACTTCTTCGCCTGGCTAATGCTGACTGGAACATCACATTTGCAAGCAATGCAATGGTTCTTATGTACGGTCCAGAATCGAAATACAAGAACGAAGTAAATTCACATAACTGGACAAAGGTCATAATGAGACCCGATGTAAATTGGGGACACTCAGAACCCGACGCAGACCCATGTGGTTATAGAAGCCTCCTGGTTATCCAGCTGGCAGAGAAATTTTATGGCGACAAAGGACTATATGACCGCGCCTTAAAAGACCCACAGCGAACGGTGCACCAGAAAGCTATCGAGCTTGTAACAATGGTCGAAAACGGGGCAATGGACTATGCATTTGAATACAAATCAATGGCTGTACAGCATAATCTCAGCTATGTAGAGCTGCCACCCGAAATAAACCTTATGGACCCTACGCGTGCTAAAGAATACTCTACCGTATCGATAGAACTCTCAGGCAAAGAACCCGGCCAGAAAATGAACGTAACGGGTGAGCCTATAGTTTATGGACTTACTATCCCAAAGGCAGCGCCTAACGGCAAAGGCGCATTGGATTTTGTCAAATTCGTACTTGACCC
>JAAYEY010000114.1 GCA_012728505.1 Synergistaceae bacterium
CGCTCCGCCATGACTGGCAAGCGTCTTCGTAATCGCCGCTGTAAGCGTCGTCTTACCGTGGTCGATATGGCCTATTGTTCCTATGTTTAGATGCGGCTTGTTTCTTACAAATTTTTCCTTTGCCATTTCTGTCGTGCCTCCTTTGGTTATCTTCTGCTTTTTAATATTTTGCTATATTTTCAGAAGTTCTTCCGCAATGTTCTTGGGAACTTCGTCATAATGATGGAAAGTCATTGTGTAAGAAGCTCTTCCTGACGTTTTGCTTCTGAGATCCGTGGCATAACCAAACATCTCCGCAAGCGGGACAAAAGCTTTTACAATACGGGCATTTGCCCTTGAACCCATCTCTGCTACTTTTCCTCTTCTTGAGGAAATGTTGCCGATAACGTCGCCCATGTATTCTTCAGGAACCACCACTTCTACGTCCATTATTGGTTCCATCAGCACAGGATCCGCTTTCTTAATAGCCTCTTTGATAGCCATAGAACCGGCGATCCTGAAGGCCATTTCTGAGCTGTCAACTTCATGATAGCTTCCGTCGACTATCGCAACTTTGATACCTATAACTGGGTAACCGCCAAGAATTCCAGTGCGAAGAGCTTCTTCAACTCCTTTACGGGCAGCTGGTACATACTCTTTAGGCACAGATCCTCCAAAAGTACGATCTTCCCACTCAAAACCTTTACCTTCAATAAGAGGTTCGATTTCAAGCACTACATCGCCATACTGTCCCTTACCACCGGACTGACGAATAAACTTGCCCTGAGCTCGTGCAGGTTTTTTGATCGCTTCTTTATAGGCGACCTGAGGACGTCCAACCTTAACCTCAACACTAAACTCTCTGCGAAGTCTCTCCACAATTATTTCAAGATGGAGTTCGCCCATTCCACTTATCAGTGTTTGTCCTGTTTCCTCGTTTTCGGAAACATGAAAAGTAGGATCTTCTTCTAAGAGAGAGTTAAGTCCTTTTGCAAGTTTGAGCTGATCCGCTTTGCTCATCGGCTCAACAGAAAGAGAAATGACTGGTTCAGGAAATATCAGATTCTCAAGGAGCACTGGCCTACTTTCATCGCAAATCGTATCACCGGTCCGGACTTGCTTGAGTCCCGGTATAGCTATGATAAGTCCCGCCTGCGCGCTTTCCAATTCTTCGCGTTTGTTCGCATGCATTCTGAGAATTCTGCCTACCCTCTCACGGCGCCTTGTGTTTGTATTATAGATAGACATACCGTTTTCGATAGATCCGGAATAAATCCTGCAGAAAGCCACTCTTCCCACAAACGGGTCTACCATTATCTTGAAGGCCAAAGCAGCAAACGGCTCTTCAATAGAAGGTTTGATCAAGATTTCCTTTTCTGTGTCATCAGGGTCATGTGCAACGAGCGGCGGCATTTCCAAAGGACTTGGAAGGTATGCTACTACCGCATCCAAAAGTGGCTGTACCCCTTTGTTTTTAAACGCCGAGCCACACATAACAGGTACGATCTTCAGGTTTATGGTCGCTTTTCGAATTGTCTTTACTATTAAACCTTCAGGAACATCTCGCCCTTCAAGATAGGACTGCATCATTTCATCATCGAAGTCAGAGAGATTTTCGATCATTTCAGACCTTGCAGTCTCAACCTCTTCTTCAAGCTCCGGAGGAACAGCTGCCAGATGGTGCTCATTACCGAGGACGTCGTCGTAAATGATTGCCTTTCTTGCCACAAGATCGACCATTCCCGAGAAACCGTCCTCTACTCCAATTGGAATCTGAATAGGAACGGCCCTAGCGCCTAAGCGCTTACGCATCTGATCGACTACTGAAAAAAAGTCGGCTCCAACTCTGTCCATTTTGTTGACGAAAGCGATCCTTGGAACGTGATACTTATCAGCTTGACGCCATACTGTTTCCGACTGGGGTTCAACTCCGCCAACTGCACAAAAAACAGAGACTGCCCCGTCAAGCACCCTCATAGAGCGCTCCACTTCCACAGTAAAGTCCACGTGCCCGGGTGTATCAATTATATTGATAAGGCAATCGCCCCAGAAGCAGGTAGTAGCGGCAGATGTAATCGTGATACCACGCTCACGCTCCTGATCCATCCAGTCCATAGTTGCAGCACCTTCGTGGGTTTCACCCAACTTGTGCTTACGGCCCGTATAGAACAGGATTCGCTCTGTCGTTGTTGTTTTGCCTGCGTCAATATGCGCAGCTATTCCAATATTGCGCACCTTACTTAAGTCGATGCCATGCATCGTCAACACCACCAAACTAAAACTTTGAGATTTTTAATCCTTACACTACCAGCGGTAGTGTGCGAACGCACGGTTTGCTTCTGCCATGCGGTGTGTATCTTCCCTCTTCTTTACTGAACCGCCTTCGCCCTTACAGGCGTCGGTGAGCTCACGGGCAAGGCGTTCCAACATTGGAATACCTTTACGTGAACGAGAAAAGTTGATAATCCAACGAATTGCAAGAGCCTCAGCTCTTTCAGGTCTGACTTCAATAGGAACCTGATAGGTAGCTCCGCCGACTCGTCTAGGTTTAACTTCAACGAGCGGACTCACGTTAGCCATCGCTTTTTGAAATACTTCTGCAGGTTCAATGCTAAGCCTGCTTCCAGCCAGATCCAGTGCTCCATAGAAAATCCATTCTGCAGTGCTCTTTTTTCCGCTGAGCATCAAGCAGTTGATGAATTTTGTAATTGCCGGGTTCGCATAGACTGAATCGGGCGGCGTTATACGTTTTTTAACATATCCCTTACGTGGCATATAAGACCAACCTCCCTTTTAAATACTTATTACTTCGGTTTGCGAGCGCCGTAGAGCGAACGGCTCTGACGACGGTTTTCAACGCCACCGCAGTCAAGTGTTCCCCTGATTATGTGATAACGAACACCGGGAAGGTCCTTTATACGACCGCCGCGGACCAAGACTACAGAGTGTTCCTGTAGGTTATGTCCTACACCCGGTATATAAGCAGTAACTTCTATTCCGTTAGTAAGACGCACACGTGCGACTTTACGGAGAGCAGAGTTGGGCTTCTTAGGAGTAACAGTGTAGACACGGGTACAAACTCCACGACGCTGCGGATTATTCTGAAGCGCCGGTGAAGATATACCACGCCTTTTGTCCGATCTTCCGTTGCGAATAAGTTGGCTTATTGTTGGCAAATAGCTCCCTCCTTCCTCATAAATAATGTCTTTCTACTTTTTAAGAAGTGCTGCTGCCGCAGTTTTCCTTGTAACAGCACAAGCTCTTCCTAATTGCAATGATTGTTCCGTCCATTCAACGAGAACTCCCCGTTTAAAGGCCTCTTCCAGTATTTCTGATAACAGATGGCCATCAGCTTCTTTTGAGAGAAATACCTTGCTTACCTCATCTGCTTTAAGCTTCCGGAGTACTGAGTTAATCCCAGCAACTCTTCTGGAGGAAGCGAGCTCGTTTAAAGGCACACGGACACCTCCTGTGCAAAATTGCACCAGAGTATATTAACAGCGGAAGCCCCTGGTGTCAATAAACACTTTGGCTTCCGCTGTGATTTTTATTTGCTTATCGATTTTTAAGTAAAACTACCTACTTACAAATCGATGTCTCGTCAGCTGCTACCAAGACTTCCGCTTGTTCCAAGACAGGTTGCTCTGCAACTTCGGTAATCTCAATCTTTCTGTATCTTTCAATGCCTGTTCCTGCCGGTATCAGAAGTCCTATTATTACGTTTTCTTTTAGGCCAACCAGGTTATCTACATCTCCTCTTACAGCAGAAGCAGCAAGAACCTGAGCTGTCTGCTGGAAAGAAGCAGCGGAAAGGAAACTGTCGGTTGCCAAGGCCGCTTTGGTTACTCCGTGGACCACCGGACGCCACTGTGGTTCTTCTCTAAGACGCCTTACAAAAGAGACCCTTTGGATAAGCACTTTATGATCCGCTGGAGCCTGTTTGGGGCGGACAGTAATGTCATTGGCCGCTGAAGAGGCGATGATATCAAGCGCTTTGCTCGTAATTTCCTGACCTGCTTCGACAAGAGTTGTTCCTTTTTCATCACTTACTTTTTCAAGGAGTACTTTGCCAAGAGCTTTTTCTGTAAGCACCTGTTTGATAATTTTTTCTCTTGTAATTATGTTTCCTTCACTTTCGATGCCTGAAATAGAGCCTTCAATTATTCCCCTTACTATTGAACCATCAATGCTGTGAATGATATTTTCAATCACTTCTCCGTCAGAGTTGATCGCCTGCGTAAGTGGCTTGCCAAAATAATGCTCAATCAGGGCGTGGTGCATAGAGTCAGTAAGGTTAATATGTTCAGGCGTTTTCCAGAGTTTGATCTCGCTTATGTTGTTTGCACTCAGCGTCTTTATCGCAAGAGAATCGACCAAGGTGTCCATCGGGATTATTACCTTGCCATCCTTTTCAACATCAGCTGCAAACCAAGCTCCATCTTCGCTCTCATCAAGAATATTGGTATCTCTGACCAACATCGGCTGCGGTGGCAGTGAGACTATTTTCGCAAGATCAGCGGCAGAGAGTCGCGTTCCTGCTTTTATCAAAACCTTGTCACCTGTTTCCGGCTTGAACTCCTTAATCAGTTCAAGACCTTCCATCGCCCTGCGGAAGCTTGCATCGCCCAGAACAATACGAAGCTCGCCTTCCTTATCGTGTACTATGAGTTCCCCGGTTATTCCTCCCGGCTTCAGCATCTCTGCCAGAGTCGGCTTAGTTATGAAATCAGGAGCATCCCCATCTTTTTTCATAAATTCTCCCGGTGCTTCAATGACTTTGCAGTCTTTCACGAAAAGGTACGATTCATCGAGAGATTCCTGATTGTGATCGGAAATAACCTTCATATTCTTTTCGAAATCTTCCTTCCAAACCAGTTCGCCGGAAACAAAGGAGCTGTCTCCCTCTTCTACTACACGAACACGATTAATGGGCGCAACTTTGCGAAGTATCGTCTCAATATGTTTATCATTTATTGCAACACCTTGGGAACGATAAACTTCTTGAATACCGTCAAGTAGGTAGTGCTGGACCGTCTCAAGGCCTTCAACTTCCAAAAGCTGCTGAGGATCTATGTAACCCTCTGTAAGAAGCATTCCCTTTGTAATCGTACATCCCTCTTCTATTCCAGAGAGCAGATTTTGTGATGCCGGGATGTTATAAGATACCCTTTCCTCGGATCCGTCTTCCTTCATTACCCCTATTATCAGCTTTTTCTTTGCGTCCATATCTCTAATTTCAAGCAGGGTTCCCCCTACTTCAGCAAGGATAGCGACCTTCTTGGGCCTGCGAACTTCGAAAAGTTGTTCTATTCTTGGGAGCCCCTGGGTAATATCTTCTCCTGTAAACTGACGAACTCCGCCTGTGTGGAATGTTCTCATTGTAAGCTGTGTGCCTGGCTCCCCTATAGACTGAGCTGCAACGACTCCGACAGCCTCACCGATGGCAACTTTTTTCCTAGTTCCGAGATCTCTTCCATAGCAGGCTCGACAGATTCCGTGTCTCAATCCGCAAGTAAGTGGGCTACGTACCCAGACTGAATCAATACCTATAGATTCAATGTATACTGCCTTTTCAGCAGAGATTTCTTCACCCTTAGTAAGAACCTGCTCATCAGTTTTCGGGTGCTTCATGTCATGCATGCAGGTCCTTCCCATCAGTCTTTCAGACATAGAGATAGTAATCTTTCCATCCTGCTGAAGGAGGGGGCGTACTTCAACGCCCTGATCTGTGCCGCAGTCTTCTTCCATGATTATCAGATCCTGAGCAACGTCAACGAGTCGCCTGGTCAGATATCCTGACTTTGCAGTACGCAAAGCGGTGTCAGCGAGTCCTTTTCTTGCTCCGTGAGTCGAAATGAAATACTCAAGGGTATTTAGCCCCTCTTTAAAGTTGGCAACAATAGGATAACGTATTATACGGCCCGAAGGATCTGCCATAAGTCCGCGGATACCGGCCATCTGTGCTACCTGTCCTCGCGAGCCTCGTGCTCCTGAGTCGACCATTATCCTAAGAGGGTTCGTTTCTTTCATGCTGTCCATGATATTATCAGCAATGCGCCGACCAGCATCAGACCAGAGAATATCCTTTTGTCTCATATATTCGTCTTCGGTTAGAATGCCCATCTCGTACTGAGAGGTAAAATCCTCTTCCTGCATTAGAGTTGCATCCACTATTTCTTTCTTTTCTTTAGGCACAACTATATCGCCGACGCCGAGGCTTATCCCGCTGTAAGTAGACCAACGATATCCAAGCGTCTTGATCTCGTCCAGCATTTCGACCATGGATGTCTGTCCTACCTTGTCGTATGCTGTATCCAAAAGTGAAGCCATCTCTTTTTTATTTATCGTTTTGTTAATGAACCTAAGTTCTGGATCCAGTGCTGCGTTAAAGAGCACACGGCCCGGAGATGTCTCTATCCATTTTCCGTCGATTGTCTCACATTCCCAAGCTGGAGCTGCTTTAAGCTTGACCTTTGAGTTAACGTTAACTAGCGAATGATCCAGAGCTGACATTACATCTTCAACGTCCCGGAAGCAAAGTCCTTCTCCCTTAAGCCCATCTCTCATGCTGGTCAGGAAATATACACCCAGAATTATATCCTGAGTCGGTACGACTACAGGTTTGCCGCTTGCAGGAGAAAGAAGGTTGTTTGAGGAAAGCATAAGCAATCTAGCCTCAGTCTGAGCCTCCAACGAGAGCGGGACATGAACTGCCATTTGGTCTCCGTCAAAGTCAGCGTTAAAAGCAGTACAGACAAGGGGGTGGAGCCTTATCGCCTTTCCTTCAATGAGGACCGGTTCAAATGCCTGTATACCCAGCCTGTGGAGGGTAGGTGCGCGGTTGAGCATTACTGGATGGTCTTTGATTATCCCTTCCAGAATTGCCCAGACTTCGTCTCTTCCTCTTTCAATAAACCTTCTTGCACTCTTCACATTAGGAGTAAGTCCTGTTTCTACCAACTTATGCATCACAAAAGGCTTAAAAAGTTCAAGAGCCATTTGCTTTGGAAGACCACACTGATATAGTTTCAGGCTTGGTCCTATTACTATGACTGAACGTCCTGAGTAGTCTACTCTTTTACCTAACAAGTTCTGACGAAAACGGCCTTTTTTTCCTCTGAGCAGGTCTGTAAGGCTCTTAAGAGGCCTGTTGCCAGCTCCGAGGACTGCTTTGCCTCTGCGACCGTTATCAATAAGTGCATCTACAGATTCCTGCAGCATCCTCTTCTCATTGCGCACAATAATCTCAGGCGCCTTGAGTTCTTGGAGCTTGCGTAGACGGTTATTCCTATTGATAACCCTGCGGTACAAGTCATTGAGGTCAGATGTTGCGAAACGTCCGCCATCCAGCTGTACCATAGGACGAAGATCGGGCGGAATGACAGGAAGGGCAGATAGCACCATCCATTCAGGTTGGCTGTCGCTCTTTCTGAAATCTTCAGCAACCTGAAGTCTCTTGACAAATTTGCGTTTCTTTTGTCCTGAACTCTCCGCAATGTCTTCCCTTAGGGATGTAACAAGAAGACCTATGTCCATTTGTTCAAGAAGGGTTAAAACTCCCTCCGCTCCTATCCCTGCTTCGAAAGTCCTATCGTAAGCATCACATATTGATTGTTCTCTTTCGAGAATTATGTCGGCTCTATCGAACGGAGACTCTCCCCCGTTAATAACAATATAGCACGGATCTTCCAGAGTCTCTGTCTCTTCTATTGTCTGAAAGCGCTTGGGATACTTCTGGCTGTATAGCCTGTATTCGCTCTCAGATATTACGTCATTTTTTACAAATGGCAGATGTACCACCGTCGTAACTATGAAAGCGTCCTGGTTGTTAAGGACAGCTCTTTCGAATATAAGATCGCTGTCGGCTTCTTTCATAGCTGCTATCTTTGATTCAGCTATGATTACGTTCGAGGCCTGTTCATCGGCTTCTTTAAACATGCGATGTGCAGGCTCTGCCTTGAACAGTTCATCTCCATATTCGGTCAGGGTACGATTGACCTGGGCAGCGGTTATTACATCACCTTCGTCAAAGTTTATCTCTTCAACTTTTGTGATCCTGAATGCCTCTTCAGCTTTAAACTTAGAATCGTAGAAACGGTGGATACGCTCCTCAGATGCTGATAAAAGCCTGCCTCTGCGTACTAAGTCTATCCTGCGGCCCTCGCTTACAACTTTATAGACTTTTTCTCTCCGGCGGGTAGGCGCAAAATAGACAACTTTTTCAAGCTCTTTGGTGGATGTGCCCAACAGAAGGCTAAGCCTGCTAGGAATACCTCTCAGGTACCAAATGTGGACAACGGGCGCTGCAAGCTCTATATGCCCCATTCTCTCTCTCCGCACACGGTTGTCAGTTACCTCAACACCACAACGGTCACATACGACTCCCCTGAACTTGGGTCCGCTTCTTTTGTATTTTCCGCAGGCACACTCATAACTGCGAGTTGGGCCAAATATCCTTTCGCAGAAAAGTCCGTCCTTCTCTGGACGAAGCGTTCTGTAGTTTATAGTTTCAGGCTTTTTAACTTCACCGCTTGAAAGTTCCCTTATCCTTCCGGGAGAGGATAGTTTTGTCCTTACTCCGGCGATTTCACGATTTAAGTTAGCCATTAGTTATCATCCCCCTGATCGACCTTCTTAGGAGTTGCATCGCTAAATAGATCTGAACCTTCATTTTTAAGCACTTCGGCTTCTTTTTTTTCATCTGTCTCGTGCATTCCGATAGCGCTATTTACTCCAACAGGTTCATGGAAAAGATCTTTGTTTGATACCGAGGTTGATGAGCGTCTCAGGCCAAAATCTTCTTCCAGGCTGTCCACAGTTGAGTCAGGCTTAAAGGATACATGACGTCTGGATTCCCTTCCGCCTTCGTCGTCATCTTCATTCAGGACAAGTTCTCCAAATGACCCATCAGAGTATTTAATCTCAACATCGAGTCCAAGCCCCTGAAGTTCTTTAATAAGCACCCTAAAGCTTTCAGGCACACCTGGTTTGGCAAGGTTTTCACCCTTAACTATACGTTCATAGGTCTTAAGTCTTCCTCTTATATCGTCAGATTTTACTGTGAGCATTTCTTGGAGCATGTGAGCTGCACCATAACCTTCAAGAGCCCAGACTTCCATTTCACCAAACCTCTGACCTCCGAATTGTGTCTTACCTCCTAGTGGCTGCTGCGTTATCAGGCTGTAAGGTCCTATCGAACGGGCATGGATTTTGTCATCAACAAGGTGTATCAGTTTAAGCATATACATTACACCCACTGCCACTTTGTTGGCCATGGGTTCCCCTGTTCTTCCGTCGTAGAGAGTTATCTTGCAGTCATCCGTGATTTCGGGATATTTATTTTCCTGGATTTCTTTGACGTAAGGTATAAGGTCTTCTGCAGTCACAGATTCGAAGACAGGAGTTACAACTTTCCAGTCATTATGAATCGCTATAAAACCCATTACAGTTTCAAGTACCTGCCCTAGGTTCATTCGGCTGGGAACTCCAAGTGGGTTAAGAACGACATCAACAGGAGTACCG
>JAAYEY010000115.1 GCA_012728505.1 Synergistaceae bacterium
GGAGGAGAGGTCTGGCTCAAGTTGGAAAATCAGCAGATAGCCGGCTCTTTCAAGCCAAGGGGGGCCTTAAACAGGATGTTTGCTATGGCTGAGGAAGAGAGGCAAAAAGGTGTGATAACCTGTTCCAGCGGGAACCATGCCCAAGGAATGGCAATGGCTGCAAGGGCTCTGAAAACACGCGCTGTTATCTGTGTTCCCGGCCAGTGTCCACAGGTAAAACGAGAAGCGATCCTTGAAAGAGGCGGAGAATTTGTCGAGCTCCGCGTAATAGGAACATACTACGATGATGCAGAGATAGAGAGTTTGAAGATGGCTGAAAAAGAAAATCTAATCTTCGTATCTGCCTTTGACGACCCCTATGTATCAGCGGGACAGGGAACAGTTGGACTTGAGATGCTCCAAGATGAGCCCCAGCTCGATGTCATTCTCTGCCAAATTAGCGGTGCAGGATTGATACGTGGAATAGCGACAGCGGCTAAAGCTCTTAGACCTTCGATCAAAGTCTGGGGTGTTCATGCTAAAGCCAACCCTGCATGGACGGAAGCCCTTAAAAAAGGCAAGGTTGAGCTTGTCGAAGAGGAAGTCAGCCTTGCAGATGCCCTTGGAGGCGGAGCATGCCAGAACCATCTTGATTTTGTGCGTGACGAGCTGGAAGGTCTTATTGCAGTCTCCGAGGATGATATTGCAAAAGGTATCCGCTTTATGTTTGAAAAACATCATCAACTTGTAGAGGGAGCAGGTGCCATTGCTGTCGCAGCAGCGCTTTCAGGAAGTATAAACCTCAAAGAGAAAAAGGTTGGGATAGTTGTTTCAGGTGGAAATATTGGAGAAGAAAAATTCCTTGCGGCACTCGGCAGCGGAAGGTAGGAGAAGTCAATGTATAGACTTAGAATATTAGATGCTGTTCAGTTTAGGAAATTAGTCACAATGGATGATGTGATCCCCGGAGTCAAAGAGGCTTATAAGCTTTTTTCATCTGGTAAAGCTGGACTTTTTCCGATAATTACCCATGAGTTTGACCCTGGAAGGACAGATATGGATATCAAGTCCGCATACATGGACGGCGCTGGAATATACGGACTTAAAATACTTGGCTGGAACAGGGACAACCCCTCAGTTTTAGGAGTACCAGCTCTTGCCGGTCTAATAGTAGTTATGGACATCGAACGACAGCAGCCAATCGGTATACTTGAGGGAACCCCGGTTACGTTTTTAAGGACAGGAGCAGCTGGAGCTATAGGAGCGGAAAGCCTTGCTAGACCTGAATCAGTAAATGCTGTTGTAGTAGGTTCAGGGGCGCAGGGGCGTGCACAGATAATGGGTCTTTCAAAGGTGATGCACAAACTTAAGAATATAGACGTTTTTGATGCACAGGATATTTATGCGGAGAAAATGGCAGAGGATATTTCGCCGAACTACCCTGGGATAAAAATAACTGCAAGACCTTTTAGTTCACTTAAAAATTATGTGAAGAATGCCGATATAGTCGTAACATGCACGCCCTCAAAAGAGGCATTTATAATGTACGGCTGGCTTAAGAAGGGCTGCCACATAAATACTATAGGAGCTGATATGGCGGGTAAACAGGAGATTGATCCCGAAATAACAGCGACAGTAAAAGTTTTCGGTGATTCTCGGATTCAGGTAGCCCAAAAAGGAGAGTGTCAGCATGCTCTTTCAAGGGGAATGATAAGCTCTGAACAGATAACTGAGATTGGAGAGGTGCTCAACGGTACGAGGTTAGGAAGAACTTCCGCTGATGAAATAACGATGTTTGATGCCACTGGAATGGCACTGCAGGATCTTATGACGGCAAAGGTTGCTCTAGAAAGGGCTGAGAGCCTAAACATTGGCGTAGTAGTGGAGATGGAACAGTAAAAAGATTTCATTTGCATTTTATCAGACAGCAACTCTACAGCATGAAAACTTATGATTTGGAATGAGGTAAATTATATAATGAATAATTACTGGCGCGGTGTCATAATGACGCTTATTGCCGCTGTGTGTTGGGGCATAATGAGCCCCATAGCCAAGGTTCTTGCAAATGCCGGAGTAAGTTTAATGTCAGTTATGGCATTCCGTGCCTTTTTTGTTGTATTCACTTTGGGGCCATATATATATTTCAAGAAAGGCTCGGATGTATTTAAGCTTGATAGGAACATGTTATATTTTTATTTGATTTCTGGGATTCTCTCTGTAGTTTTTACAGGGGGAGGGTTTCTGATGTCACTGAATTACCTTTCTGTGGCTGAAGCGTTGATAATTCATTACACATTTCCCCTTGTAACTCTTCTCGGTTCACTTTATATAACCCATGAAAAGCCATCCCTTCTTCAAGTAGTATCAGGTTTTCTGATAGTTGCAGGGGTCTATTTAGGTATGGTAGGTGGAGAAAAAACTTTTTCCGGTATTTCAATACCGGGACTAATGTGGGGGTCACTTGGAGTGATAGGAATGTCAGGCCAGGCGCTTGTTGCACGAAGAGTTTGCAAAGGGCAAAAAACAGATCAGCTCACGCTCCTCTTTTTCGCCCATCTTTTCGGGGGAATAATCATTGTTGCGGGGAAAAGCCCTATAGCAGGTTGGGGAGATACCACAAATTTAAACTTGTTACTATTCGGACTCATGGCCTTTCAGTCATTATGCGGAAGCCTTCTCGCCTACGGATTTTTTTATACAGCATTAAAATACGTTCCCGCAGCTACGGCTAGCCTTTTGTGCACGCTTGAGATAGTCGTGGCGGTAGGACTGACATCTCTCCTTTTGGCTCAGAGTCCCTCCATGCAGGAAGTCTTAGGATGCGGAGTGATAATCGTAGCAATTATCTTTGCTGCGGCGCGTCCCTCTGAGCTTGAATAGGATATTCCTAAATTAAGTTTCATGTCCCTTATTTGAAAAATAGGTGTAAAATGAAGGAAATTTTTTCAAAACACATTTTTTAAAGTTTCAAAATACTTATTTGAGGAGGAGATTTTATTGTCACCGGAAACAAAAAAAAGAGACGGTTTTAGTTCTACTCTGGCGGCGCTTATGGTAGCTCTTGGTTCCGCAGTTGGTCTCGGAAACATATGGAAATTCCCATACATGACAGGTACCGGCGGTGGTGGTGCTTTCTTGCTTGTATATCTATTTTTTGTCTTTATGGTAGCTGTTCCTATTATGATAAGTGAATTTGTCATTGGACGCCGTTCTAGGATGAACCCCGTTGGCGCTTTCAGGAAACTTGATAAAAACCCAAACTCTCCCTGGTCTGGCATAGGTTTTATGGGAGCTCTTGCTGCTTATCTAATAATGTTTTTCTACAGCTGTGTGGCAGGATGGGTCTATTACTACACATTTAAAGCTGCGACCGGAGCTTTTGTAGGTATTACGGCAGAAAAAGCGGGAGCAATGTTCGGAAGTGCTATAGGAGCTGGTACAGCAGGTGGAAGTTTCTTTTCGGCCGCAGTTCTTTCTCCAATTTTCTGGCAAGTATTAGTTCTTTGTGTCATAGGTGCTATTATCTCGATGGGTGTTTCTAGAGGCATAGAAAAAGCGATAAGGATAATGATGCCTGCACTTTTTCTGCTTCTAATAATATGTGTTATACGCGCTTTGACTCTGCCCGGAGCAGCTGAGGGACTTCGCTTTCTTTTCCATGTTGATTTCTCTCAGATAACTCCCGCCGTTATCTTGGGCGCGATGGGACTGGCCTTTTTTAAACTTTCTCTTGGAATGGGAACGATGATAACTTACGGATCGTATTTTACAGATGATTCAGACCTTTCTACTGCGCCTCTGAAAATAGCAATAGCCGATATTTGCGTGTCGATGCTTGCAGGCTTAGCTATCTTTCCGACAGTTTTCTCATTCGGAGTTGCACCAGGAGCTGGTCCTGGTTTGCTCTTTATTACTATACCGCTAGTTTTTTCACAGATGCCTTTCGGACAGGTGTTGCTCTTTGCCTTTTTCCTGCTTACCGCATTTGCAGCCAATGGAGCGATGCTTTCACTTGTCGAAGTCCCTACTGTATGGATGTCAGAAGAATTTAACATGCCCCGTAAAAAAGCTGCGATACTTAACTGTGTCATCATAGCGGCAGTTGGAGTTCTAGCAGCCGGATCTGCTGATAGCTCAAGCTTTTTCGGTGGAATAACGGTAATGGGCAAAGGGTTCTTTGATCTCTTTGACTTTATATCGTCGAATATATGTCTGCCACTTGGAGGTCTCTTCATCGCCCTATACGCTGGATATAAGATGAAAGAAAAAGATCTGAGGGACGAGCTGACCAACCACGGTAAACTTCATAACGAAGGAAAAGTGAAACTTATAAGATTCCTTCTTCGTTATGTAACACCGTTGCTTGTACTTATTATCTTCCTTAATTCTCTTGGATTGCTGAATTTTTAATTTAGAGCAAGATAAAACAAGAGAAAATTTATAAACAAAAAGCTCATGACTTTTAAAAAGCCATGAGCTTTTTTACTTTTAGGATGAGTTATTAGTGTCTTTATTTAGTATAGCTTTTTATAGTTTGCTGGCAGAATCTTAGAGTTACTACTTCTCAGAGAGCATCGCTCTTGCAACCCAGAGGCCAGATGCTGAAGCTTGTATAACTCCTCTTGTGACTCCGGCTCCGTCTCCTGCAGCGTAAAGTCCTTTTATAGAAGTTCTTAGACC
>JAAYEY010000011.1 GCA_012728505.1 Synergistaceae bacterium
AGGAGAAAAATCAGCTATAATTTCGCTGAATTTAATGCCAGTTTGCGGCAGCCAGGAAATTGGTATATCAAAAGTCTCAAAAGATATTTTTCCTTCTTTCAGCCTATTCGCTAAAGTTCCTCCGCTTTTACAGACAACATGATTTTGAATATTATCCCGACTTAGTTCTTTGATCAATCGTATCCATGTCTCTCCCCATGCAAGACGGTTCTCGTCAACATAATGCAGTATTTTCATTTTGGTCACCCTCTGTTTTTTGTGCACAATTTTCGGGAAGCATTAGCAAGACACCCCAGGATGCCCAAAAAATTACTCCCAGGTCCCTTCTTGCTTCAAAAACGTCACCATTTGTTCCATAAACTGCCATGGAGACCATTAAAATAAAACAAATAAGATCCCATGGGATACTCGTGTTTAAACTTCCTCTTTTCAAACCACTCCACGTTTTGATGGTAGACATTATAAAAGCTGCCATAAACAGAAAGAATGCAGGTAAACCTCCTGCATAAAGTATTGAAATATACATATTGTGAGGTTGAACAAAATAGACAGTCCCATCATAGTTGACTTTTTTCTTTAAGTATTCGAAGTTTTTAACGAAATTCCCCTCAAATGTCGCCCAACCATTGCCTACTAACATATGATCTCTTGCCAGAATAACACCTGCCTTCCACGTGTATATCCTATGGTTGGTCATAGTTTGTGAGTCGTTCATTGCTGTTATTTGATCAAATTCTCTTTTAAATGATGCTAAATATTCTTTTCCCAAAAAATGAGGTGAGACCGTTAGTAGTATCAAAAGAATCACTAAAAACATAAAAAAACTTTTTATTGATATTTTTTTTATTGCCATGGAGTAGCCTATAAATATAATAATTTGAAAAAATGCTGTCAGCCACCCACCTGAAGAAAAAGAAAACACTATTAGCATTAGACTTGCTACAGGTAGTACGTATTTTAAAACAACCTTTTTTTCAAAAAACCAAAATGCATAAGAGAAGAAGAATGGCATCATAAGCAGTGAATAGAGACTTACAGCGTTACCGTTATCAAGAGAAGTGTTCCAACCTAAAAGATAAAAGTGTGGTCTGAACATAACGTCAAAACAAAAAATTAGGTTAACTGCAACTATAGCAAGCCCAAAAAGTTTTCTTTTATCTGATGTGTCAATCAGTCTCATTGCCAAATATAGACCAGTCAAAAACTCAAGTGGAATAGATGAACCTTTGCCCCATAAATAAAAACTTTCCACAACTATAACATTTGCAAACATTGACCATAGCAGAAAAAGAATAAGAAAAAAGACAACCTTTTTACTTTCTGGCTGCAGTTTTATTGAAAGAGGAGCATTATATCTTATCTTACCGTATATGAGACTTACCAAAACAAAAAACCAACTAATGTAGTGGATTATGGGACCAAATGCCGTCATGGCTACACCCAAAACATAGGCCCAAAATGCGAATGTTTCATATGTCAAAAAAGGGAAACGTTTTTCAGCTTCTGATAGGTTTTTCATTCTGATCTACTTTCAAAGATCGTAGTTTTTATTATTTCATAAAATGTATGCTCAACGAAGAGTTGCATATCTTGTCTTGTTATAGTAAAAGAGAAAAGTCGATCAAGTAACAGGTACGCAATAGGCATGGTAGACTTATAAGTCTTGGTATGTACACATCCCTTTTTTTCAGACAAATCCGCATGTTCGGTAATATTTTTCAAAAAAATATTTTTATTTTGCATGTTTTATTTCCCTCGCATTTTCAATTTTAAATTATCAACTCTAATGCAATATTACCATTTATTCTATTTAGTTTGTAAAATTATTAACACATGACTAAGAGCGGACCATGTCTTAATACATATAATCAGTTAGCAATGTCAGTTATTAGTTAGAATGGCTTCATTTCATTTACATTCCATAAATGTTAGCTATAATCACATCACTAAAGGACAAAACTGAATAAAAAAGACTTTTTTATTCGTTTTCGATAAAAACCTACCCCTTTGATTAAACTTTAACTTATAGGAGTTATTTGCGAACCAAATCCAAGTATATCAATTCGTTAGAATCGACCATTCTTTTTAATGTGGGAATGCTTGAAACTGGTATTTGAGCAGCAGCTCTACCTGTCGATATAAAATCAAAGATGGCACTGCACCAACCTTGGACATCTCCTGGGACCACCAGACCTTTTTTTGATCCAGCCATTTCTAAAACAGCAGGAATATTTGACGCAATGACAGGCAGTCCTATTTGAATCGCTCTTGCCAAAACAAGTCCATATCCTTCGATATAAGACGGGAAAAGGAGACACGATGATCTCGACATAAATGTGTCTGTTTCTGCAATGTAGCCATGAAAGGTAATTTTATCTTGCAAACCCAAGACAGCTGAACGATCCTCAAGTATTTCCCTTTCGGGGCCATCTCCAAGAACATCCAGCGTCCAATTTTCATTCGTTAATTTTCCCAGCGCCTCAATTACAGTACCCAGCCCTTTTATCTTTGTCAGACGCCCTACAAAGATGAACTTAATATTTTCTCCAATATTATGATCCCATTTTACTTCTGGAACTGTCAGCGCGATCGGTATAACAGCATTATTGACCGGCAGAAAATCTTTAATATGTTCTTGTACCGTTTCGCTGACACATATCACTGCGTTCGCATGTTTCAAAGGAGTCAATCCATAATTTAGGCTGTAACATGCATGGGCCGTATATATCCAGGGCACTCGTGCTGAACGAGACGAAAACCACGCTATCCAGGCCGGTACTCTTGAATGGGCATGTATGAGCTCCCATCCTTCATTCTTAATCCAGGTTATAATCCTTCTTGAACAAATATATGCTGTAAATGGATTTTTTTTATGGACAGGTAGTTTTCTATGTTGGACTTTTGACGACAGCTGATGCTGCATCTGACCTCCGTTTGAAACTACCAAAATATCATGCCCTCTCTCCGCTAATTCATTAGAGAGATCGATGACGTGACGTTCAACTCCGCCTATATCCAATTCAGGTAATATCTGGATTATCTTCATTAGCAACTCACCTGTCCATCTTTTCTCTTCCGCTATTCGCTTAGAGAAAGGCTAGTCGGAGCAGCCTTAT
>JAAYEY010000116.1 GCA_012728505.1 Synergistaceae bacterium
GTACGTTTGGGTTTCCGATACTGAAGTCAAAGACCTTGTCAGCTCCTATTTCCAGTCCTCTTTTCTTGCCATATTCAAATATTTCACGGATCAGTGAACGTTTTTTTCCAAGTTCAAGCATTTTTTCCGAAATCATAAGACATCACTTTCCTCTCAGTAAACGAATGTTTTTATTTATGGTTTCCCACAGGTTTTTATCGTAATTATTTTTTTGTGATACTTAGGCAAAATTATATGCCATGTCTGTATAAAACCAAAATTTATTTTTTTATGATAAATTTTTGTGTATGTGAAACTTAATAACTCAAACATATCTGTAAAATACCTCTTTTATGTAAGGATTTACATGGTAAATAAATTCTTGTTATGATATTCTTACTCTGTACTTATGAGGTCGGTAAATAAAATATCATCAATCAGGTTTCCATTGACGGAGGCCAAATTAAGGGGAGGATCTTTCAATATGAAAAAACGCGGAATTATTGCATTTTTACTTGTTCTATGCTTCGCTGCTGTGGCTTTTGCAGCATTGGGACCCATCAAACTCAGTGATCAGAAACCAACATTTGTCTATGTAGGACCCGTCGGTGATGGCGGCTATAACTTTATGCACGACCAGGGACGAAAAATGATGGAAAAACTTAATCCGGGAATCAAAGGTTCTATAGTTGAATCTGTTCCAGAAGGCCCTGATGCTGAAAGAGTTATGGAAACCGCGATACGCAACGGTTCAAAGGTAATCTACGCCAACTCTTTCGGATATATGGATCACGTCATCAATGTAGCCAAAAAATACCCCGATGTCTATTTTATGCACTGCTCGGGATATAAAACAGCCCCGAACGTGGGAACTTACTTTGGACGCATGTACCAGGCACGCTATCTTTCCGGGCTGGTTGCAGGCAAAGCTACCAAATCCAACCTTATCGGATATGTCGCAGCCTATCCCATCCCTGAAGTCATTCGTGGTATTAATGCCTTCACTCTTGGTGTGCGTAAGGCTAACCCCAAGGCAAAAGTAAAGGTCATCTGGATATTTACATGGCATGATCCTGCAAAGGAAAAAGAAGCGACTAAGGCACTCTATGATGCCAAGTGCGACACAGTAGCGATGCACGCTGATACCGGCGGCGCACCTCAGGCAGCCGAAGAACTCGGCATGTGGGTCATCGGATACAACAACCCAATGGATAAATATGCCCCCACGCGTCATCTTGTTACCCCTATCTGGAACTGGGGTAAATACTATGATTATGCAACCAAGAAAATCGAAAAGGGTACTTGGAAATCAGAGCAGATCTGGTGGAGCATGAAAGACGGAATGGTCGACCTTTCAAAGTATGGCAAGCCGGTTACCGAAGATACAAAGAAACTCGTAGCCGCTGAAAAGAAAAGGATCGTTGACGAAAAATGGGACGTTTTCTACGGTCCTATTAAAGGACAGGACGGTAAAATCGCAGTTGCTCAGGGTAAGAAGCTCACCGACGGCGAAATGCTCAGTATGAGCTGGTTCGTTGAAGGCGTAGAGGGTACTATCCCTAAATAAAAAGGATAATAGATCAAATAGAGAAGAGCTTTTTATTCTTTAAAAGATAACTAAGACCATCAAATACCGACAGAGTATACTGAAATTACTGGTATACTCTGTCGGTATTAAATATAATCAGTTTCTGCTTATTTTTTTGTAGCGAGGTTTCAGCAGATAA
>JAAYEY010000117.1 GCA_012728505.1 Synergistaceae bacterium
CCAATACCGGGATTGAATCTGACAGCGACTTTTCCTCCCGGGTTTATCTGACCAAACTGCTCAAGTTGGGAGAGTGAGTCTACGCTTACAAGTATATCTTTCTCAATGCAGTAACTCATCTCTTCACATGAAACATTATTACCTATGTAAAAAATCTCTTTCGGAGTGAAACCCGATCTTTGCAGGAGATATATCTCTCCCGGAGACATCGCATCAGCACCGAGCCCCTCTTCGTGAATAATTTTTAAGAGGGCGAGATTCGTGTTGGCTTTGGCAGAGTAACTCGGACTTATTCTTCCGTGGAAAGCTTTAAGCAGATCTCGACATCTTTCTCTAAGTATGCTTTCACTGTAAACGTAGAGTGGACTTCCATATTTGTTAAGCAGTTCCTGTGCTGCATCAAACTTTAGAAACACATCGATCACTCCCGTTCAACTTAATTCTGGCGACGCCTGTAGCCAGAGCGGCTTTCGATACAGCTTCTGCAACAGCCGGGACGACTCTGGGATCAAGAACAGATGGGATAATATAGTTAGAGGAAAGCTCTTTTTCAGTAACAAGAGCAGCCAGTGCTGCGGACGCTGCGAGTTTCATCTCTTCGTTGATCCTTCTGGCCCTGACGTCGAGTGCGCCTCTAAATATTCCGGGGAAACCGAGGCAATTGTTAACCTGGTTCGGGAAATCGCTTCTCCCTGTAGCAACTACCGCAGCCCCTGCTGCCAAAGCTTCTTCTGGAAATATTTCCGGGGTGGGGTTGGCCATTGCAAATATTATCGGCGCCTTCCCCATTTTTTTGACCATATCTCCGGTTAAAAGTCCGGACCTTGAGACGCCAAGAAAGGAGTCAGCTCCTTTTATTACTTCACCTAAAGAACCCTTCGCCCCGCTCGGATTAGTAATGGCTGCAAGTTCTTCCTGCGCCTTGGTCATGCCTTCTGTGTACCCCGTACATAGGGCACCATTTATGTCACATACTATTACATCCCTTGCTCCTGCTGAAAGAAAATACCTAGCAATAGAGCTTCCTGCGGCTCCTGCGCCATTAATGACGAGTCTCGCTTCTTCTAGCGTACGACCAGTAAGTTTAAGAGCGTTCTTGTAGGCAGCCAGTGCTATTACTGCTGTTCCATGCTGATCATCGTGAAATACGGGAATATCAAGCTTTTCCTGAAGTTTTCTTTCTATTTCAAAACAACGGGGGGCGGATATATCCTCAAGATTGATACCTCCGAATGAAATTGCAATTTTTGAGACCGTATCAACGAAATCATCTACATCTCTAGTATTTACTGCTATTGGAAAGGAGTCGATCCCTGCAAATCTTTTAAAAAGACAGCTTTTACCCTCCATTACAGGCATAGAGGCAGCAGGGCCAATATCGCCCAAACCAAGCACTGATGTACCGTCTGTAATTACTGCTACGAGGTTATTTTTTATAGTGAGATCCCAGAGAGCCTCTGGGTCGTTCTCTATGACCCTGCAGGGTTCTGCCACTCCAGGTGTGTATACCAGAGCAAGGTCATCCATGCTATCTATCGAAACACGGCATTCAATTAAGAGTTTTCCTTTAAGTTTTTTATGCATCTCAAGCGATCTGTCAAAAATATTATCAGCCACCATCAGGACTCCTTAGCTATTCAAATATAATCACCACTACTGGTTTTACTCGATAGATAGTACTACATTGCTTAATGTTACTACAAAAAACGGTGTTCGGTATGATAAATAATAGGAGAGGTCCTTCTTTTTAAAAAAGTCGGATACCTCTCACAAATTAAAACTATATCAGCAGAACGACATTATTAGAGCAATTCTGCTATTTGTACTGCGTTAAGGGCTGCTCCTTTTCTGAGATTATCAGATACAACCCACATCGAAATAGCATTGTCCAAGCCTGTGTCTTTTCTTATTCTCCCCACATATACCGCATCTTCTCCAGCTCCGGTGATAGGCATTGGATAAAGAGCATTTTTACAATCGTCCAACACGACCACTCCAGCAGCTATACTGAGAACATCTTTCGCTCTTTGTGGAGCGAGTTCTTTTTCAAACTGGGCAGTAACGCTTTCGCCATGACAACGAAATATTGGAACCCTCACTGTTATTCCGCTAACCCTAAGTTCAGGTAGATGCATTATCTTACGGGATTCATTGACCATCTTCCATTCCTCATCCGATATACCGTCGTCATCAAAAGTTCCTATGTGGGGGAGAAGGTTGAATGCTATCTGATGAGGATAGACTCCTTCGTTTATGACATCTTTCTCGCCAAGTACCGCTTCGGATTCTTTTTTGAGTATTTCAATGGCTTTAATTCCCGTGCCTGCGACAGATTGATAGGTACTTATATTTACATATTTCAGCCCGGCCTCTTTATGGAGAGGCCAAAGTGCAACTACGGCCTGGATAGTTGAGCAGTTTGGATTTGCTATTATCCCATTGTGCTTCGCGACATCCATAGAGTTAACTTCCGGAACAACCAACGGAACATTGGGATCCATTCTCCAGGCAGAGCTATTATCAATAACTACCGCACCTGAATCCACGGCAACATGAGCCCACTTTTTTGAAGTGGATCCGCCTGCCGAAAAGAGGGCTATATCTGTGCTTTTAAAAGATTCTTCCGATACTGACTCTACCGTAATCTCTTCGCCCTTAAATAAAATCTTTTTTCCGGCTGAACGGGGCGACGCAAGAGGAATTAATTTTGATATAGGATAGTTCCTCTGCTCCAGTATCCTTATTATTTCCCTACCTACAAGCCCTGTGGCGCCCAGGACGGCCACCCTTCTCATTTTATCCACTATAGGGAGGCCTCCTCTATAAAGTGTTCATGCAGGGCTCTAACCGCGTCTTCTGCTCTGTCTGAACTAACTATACATGTAAGAGCGAGCGCGGTAGAAGCTATCATCTCGATATTGATACCCTCTTCTGCAAGTACAGTAAACATTTTTGATGGAATTTCGGGATGGTTTGCGATACCCGCACCTATTATTGTTACTCTCGCAATTTCTGTGTCGAAGGATACTCCTTGGGCTTCGATCTTTCTGCATAATTCCCGTGAAACTTGAATCGCAGTCTCAAGGTTAGATTTTTTTACGAGGAAGCCTATGTCGTTTACTCCGCCCCTCATATTGTTTTGAATTATCATTTCAGCACCAATTCCATTTTCAGCCAGGCTACCGAAAAGACGAGCAGCAACCCCTGGGATGTCGGGAACTCCGAGCAAAACAACCTTTGCAATCTGTGAATCATGAACTACTGCCTTTATTACAAGACCCTCTGTAACTGGATTACTCATCACCCAAGAACCCTCCTCTTCTGAAAAGCTTGAACCAACATAGATTGGGATATTATAGCGAGCCGCCATTTCTACACTACGCGCCTGAATCACGTTAGCACCCTGTACAGCCATCTCCATACATTCTTCAAAACCGATGCTGTCTATTTTCATTGGATTTTTAACTACACGAGGATCTCCGCTCATAATCCCACTAACATCTTTCAACAGCTGGCAAGATTTTGCGCCCAGTGCTGCTGCAAGAGCAACTGCCGAGAGGTCTGATCCGCCCCTGCCAAGTGTTATGACATCTCCGCTGTCAGTAATAGCCTGAAATCCCGTTATAACAGCAACAATCCCATCATTCAGAGCCTTTTCAACGTTTACGGGGTCTATGCTGTAAATCCGTCCCTCCATAGGAAACCCTTTAGCCTTTATTCCGGCCTGAAGTGCTGTGAACGACTGTGCAGGAATTCCAAATTTCTGTATAGCCAGGGCAAGCAATGCTACACTTTGCTGCTCGCCTGTCGCAAGCAACTGATCCATTTCTCTGCCGTTGTTGGTATCCGAAAAATCCCTGGCAAGGGCCAGAAGGTCGTCTGTCATGCTGCCCATTGCAGAAACCACAACTACCACTCTGTAGCCACTGTCACGTACTTTTTTAACTATCTGGGCGACATGTTTCATCCTTTTAGGTCCTGCAACAGAGGACCCACCGAATTTTAAAACAGTAAGAGGAAGTTGTGTATAATCCATTAATTTTTCCCCCATATTTTCTCTATTTCATCTTTCAAGCCCATATCTACGGTCACCTGTGGACCTAGAGCACTACTGTCAAGAACAAAAAACTGAGACCTTACACCATATTCTGTAAAGGTCTTGCACATTGTTTCAGCCACCCTTTGTGTGGGACCACTGACAAAAGCTATCACAGATGGGCCCGAACCACTTATGGCAACACTAAGACATTCCGGCAATTCTCTTACACGTGAAAAAATAACTTCTCCACCTTTAAAGAGCTTGCTCCTATACTGCTGATGGAGCCTATCGTCCATTCCCCATTTCAGATAATCCCACTTGCCCGTCGCCCAAGCGGCTGTAAGCAGAGCAGCCCTTCCCAGATTGAATACTGCGTCTTCAAAAGGCACCTGTTTAGGAAGAGCTTTTCTCGCATCAGATGTTTTTACTCGTTCATTAGGAACGGCTACAACACAAAGGACTTCGGGAGGAAGAGCCGGAAGGTTCACATAACGCAAGTTTTCTCCGTCCCAACAGCTGACCACCATCCCACCAAGAAAGCATGGAGCGACGTTGTCAGGGTGTCCTTCTATAAGAGTCATAACTGTCAAAAGTTCGGATTCATCCGCTTCGTAGCCTGTGAGTAGTTTAGCAATCAATACCCCTGCAACAACAGCCCCTGCTGAGCTGCCAAGACCACGGCAAAGGGGAATAATGTTATGGCACCAGAGAAAAAACCCGGGGCCTTTAACTCCCCACCTTTTACAGGCATCTTCGTAAGCTTTTATAACAAGGTTAGCTCCGGGATCAGATAATTCCTTCGCTCCCTCTCCATGTGCTTCTATCTTGTATTCTTTCTCAGGCAAAAGTTCCACTACTTTAAATATGTTGTAGAGAGATACTGCCATTCCAATAGCGTCAAAGCCTGAACCTAAGTTGGCACTGGTAGCCGGCACTCTAAGCGTAATCAGCGGTTTCAACCTCTCATCACCTCCAGAAGCTCCTCCATGGTATCGCCTATCTCTATCGGTCTCCCTACTTGAGACATAGCTGTGTCTGGATCTTTCAGACCATTGCCTGTGAGGACCATGACGACATTGATACCCTTAGGAAGTCGACCAAGTTTTTTGAGTTTTACAAGACCCGCAAGAGGGGCACAAGATGCCGGTTCAGCGAATATGCCTCCCCTTGATGAAAGGAAATACTGTGCAGCGAGGATCTCTTCGTCTGTTACAGAGTTAAATTCCCCTTTTGATTCTCTTACTGCATCTTTGGCTAAATGTGCGCTTACTGGGTTTCCAATGCGGATTGCCGTGGCAATTGTCTCAGGATTAGGACAGGGCCTACCTGTTACAAGAGGCGATGCCCCCTCTGCCTGAAAACCCATCATTTTAGGCAGAGCACTTATTTTCCCTATCTCTTTATACTGTTTATAGCCGGCCCAGTAAGCACTGATGTTACCCGCATTACCAACCGGTATCGCATGCCAGTCCGGCGCAATTCCCAATTCGTCACAGACTTCCCATGCTCCGCTTCTCTGTCCCCAGATTCTGTATGGGTTTACTGAATTAACGATTGCAAATCCTTTTTTTTCAGCAGCCTCCCTAGCCATCTCCAGAGCCCTATCAAAATTTCCTTTTACAGCTATCACAGTGGCCCCATACATCAAAGCTTGTGCAAGCTTGCCAAGAGCAACTTTTCCTGCCGGCAGTAGAACATAACAAGGGATCTGTGCGGCCGCAGCATAGGCCGCTGCAGAAGCAGACGTGTTTCCAGTAGAAGCACATACAAGCGCCTTAGCATCAGCCTCTAAAGCTTTGGCTACTGCCATTACCATGCCTCTGTCCTTGAAGGATCCGGATGGATTGCAGCCTTCGAGTTTTCCCCAAAGGTCTATCTCCAGTTTCTTGCTTATACCCTCAAGATAGACAAGAGGTGTATTGCCTTCGCCCAATGTTATCTTTGGCGTTTTGTCGGTTATGGGAAGAAGTTCTGCATATTTTTGTATAACTCCCACTTCTGATTCCTCCTTAATAAAAAAAGACCGCCCCTGTATTACTACAGGAGGCGGTGTATTCCGCGGTTCCACTCCAATTCGGTCACCTTTATTACAAGATGACTCTCTTTCGCGCTATATAGGGCGCACCCTGATGCCTTATCTCTTAGAGCTTCGGCACCAGCTCAAGGGTGGTATTCAAGGACATAGCAACCGAAATCTTCCAGCACCTAAAAGGGATCTCGTCTCTGTGATGCTTCTTGTCCTTTACTTTCCCCGTCATTGCCAGAGAAAAATTAAATCGATTGTCAGAATTTATACATCTACTCAAGATAATTGTCAAGTCGAATCACAATTAGCGCTTGATCGCTGACCCAATATAGGTTCGTACAATATAATTTGATATTTATAACTATTTCTGTTAAAATTCTCTCCGCACAGAAGTATTTCAACTTAGGTGGTGTTTGGTCACATGGCAGCAGCAAAGACATTTGACGACAAGGTAGTTATGACGCGTGAGGGGTATGACAAACTTACAGCAGAGCTCATTAGACTGCGCGGAGACGGCAGAGCTGAGATAGCCGCTAAATTGCAAGAGGCTCGTGGATTTGGAGACCTCAGTGAAAATGCCGAGTATCATGCGGCTAAAGAAGAACAGGAGAAACTTGAAAATAGGCTTCTCTGGCTTGATTATCAGCTTGGCAAAGCCAAGGTTGTGGATGTAGAGGATGTTGACACAAGCTCAGTAAGCCTTGGAACAACGGTGACACTGAAAGACCTCGATCTGAAAAAAACTCTTGTCTATACCCTTGTTGGGACTGAAGAGGCAGATATTAAAGAGAACAGGATTTCCGCAGCGAGCCCGGTAGGAATGGCTATTACAGGCAAAAAAATCAATGATGAGGTAATGGTCAGGACTCCGCGCGGCATAAGGCACCTTAAAATAATGAAAATCAGGCTTAAATAAAGCCTGATTTTTTTATTATTTTATGTTTTTATAAACAAGCACGCTAGAACATCACGGGGCTAAGGAATTAAGATTCTTGCAGATTAAAACCTTCTATCGATGCCGAAGGAGACCTTTATCACGCTTTCCAGAAACTCGCCAAACTCCAGACCATATGCTCTGGCTGACTTGGGGACGAGGCTTGTGGCGGTCATTCCGGGAGCTGTGTTTACTTCAAGAACAAATATTTCACCTTCATCAGTTATCCTAAAATCCGTTCTGCTGTATGACCTACATCCAAGGCTTTTATGAGCAAGTACTGCTAAGTCTCCGATTTTCCTTGTCATTTCCGCTGTAAAATCAGCGGGACATATATACTCTGTAGAACCACTCGTATATTTGCTTTTATAATCGTAGAAACCGGTGTACGGACGTATGTCTATTGCAGGAAGAGCTATGACCTCGCCTGACATTTTTTCCCAAACAGGAACTGTTATTTCTCTACCCGGTATATATTGTTCAATAAGTGCTTTGTCCTCATTCTTGTACGCCTTCCAGCAATTATCTACACCATCGCTCAATTCTCTCAGGCTCTTTGCCACAGTAACACCGACAGTGCTGCCTCCTCTGTTGGGTTTAACTATCAATTTTCCATATCTGTGGAGCATCTCTTCTTCTCTACAATCCGGTAAACCACCTTTTTGAACGATACTGCCTTCTGGTATAGGCACATTGTTGATAGAAAAGAGAAGTCTTGCCACCATCTTGTCCATTGCAAACATACATGCTTCGGGACCTGAGCCGGTGTAAGGTACACCATAAGCATCAAGACAGGTTTGGAAACGACCATCTTCGCCCCACTCACCATGTAGTGCGATAAAGACTCCGTCAGCGTTGAATGCCGGCCATTTAGCGACAAAATCTTTGGGGGAAAGAACATCTTCAAGTATTACAGAATGCCCTCGCTCTGTGAGAGCTTCAGCTACAGCCTTTCCCGAGTTAAGCGAGACCTCTCGCTCCGGGCTGGTACCGCCGTATGCAACAATAATTTTCATGTCTATCATTTCCTTTTTTTAATTAAATTCTCAACTTTTCTAATTGTTGTTAATAGTCAATTTTAAGTCTTTTTTTCGTCTTCTCTGCATGTTTTTTATCAGGAGAATGCTCTTTTCTAGCAAGGAAAGATTTAGAAAAAATTACAGCATCCGATCTATTTCGAGTGCGTTTCGAGATCAGAAGGGCACCGTTTACCGTAAAGGTAAACATATAAAATTACTATAGTGCCCGCACTATTTCGAGTGCGTTTTGAGATCAGATATCCAGCATCTTTAAATCTTTAAGTCACTGGTTTCCCGCTCAGAATCATGCGGGAAAGACGGTGGGAAGTTGAATAAAATTCTTCTCTTAAAAAGCAGCTTTAGTAGCTTCACCTTGAGGAGCCATATCAGAGTCTATACCTAATTTATATTCGGGGTAAGCATTAATGTAGAAGAAAATCCCCGCCTTTATTTCTTTGCCTGACTTATTGTCCAATATCCACATGTGCCATGTGTTACAGTGCTTGTTATAATTCACAGAATAACGAATGGAAGCTATATCCTGTATGATGTTGTCATAAGCAGCAGTTACAGAAAAGGTCCATTTTTCCCAGGAGGCTCCAATAGGCAGGGGAAAAGAGACGGTCTGGTAGAAATTTTCATTCGGAGAATAACTATCCCAACTAAACGGCGACGTCCCATCTGTCCAACGCCTGAAGTACTGGCTGGTAAAGCTGACTGGTCCGATGTCCCAAGACACTCCTACCCAACCGTCAATAAAAGACTGAGTCTGTTCTCCTCCATTATATGTGTGATAAACATACCTGCCCCCATAAAATGGTCTAAAAAAGAATTTTCCTACATCTGGGGCTCCTGTCACTTCTGTCCCCAAAAGGATTCTTTCATTCCAAGACCCTACTTCCTTATCTCGGTTTTGTTGATAACGTCCATAAATACCGAAAAATCTAATATTGGCCAATTTTGAAGCGTTTCCATACCACGGAGAATATACGCCAAACTCGGGGTCACTCCAGACGTTGTGACGTACCTCCTGTCCGGGGGTCATCTCTGTCTGAATAAGTTCCCTCTGGCTTTGGGATAATATGGCCCTCCAGCCATTGGGCGCGTAGTATTCCAGACCCCATTTTGGACGCCACATGAGCTCTTTTTCGTCGGGGTGATAAAGCCTCTTTGATTCAAAAAAGATGGATAGTCCGTCAAGTATCTCCTTGCGATAATTAAGCTTGGCTTCCCATATATTCTCTGACCAGTAAATGGCAGCAACCCTTACTTCACCAATCTTACCCGCGCTAATTATGCCTTTTATTCCGGCTCCCATTCCCTTGTTTGATTCATAGGCAAAATAGGGCATTAAGCTCTGATCACGAGGTCCGAGACCAGCAACATAGTCGAATGGATATGTGAAAATACACTTTCCACCAATATATATCTGGGGACGTCTTATTATCATTTTTTTGCCGGGGATAATTACAACTTTTTTAGAGACAAGTTTGTAATGGGGTTTTTCAAAATCACAGGTAGTTGTTGTTACGTTTAGCCACTCAGTTATAGATTCATCCTCCGCGTCCGTTTTGTTCTTTTTGGGACGCGACTTAATAACGCCGAATTTTACGGCATCGGACATAGGCATAATCCTGACATCTCTGCCCTGCATGTAAAGTGCGTCCATTTTACCTGACGCATCTGTCAGAACGCCCCTTCTGGTATCGAGGCTATATGTCAAATGGTCGCCAATGAGTTTGTCCTGTCCTGAAAGGAGAGTCACCTTTCCTCTCTCATCGGAAAAGGCTTCAACAAGCTGGTTGTTGCTGTTGTATTCAACATGGGGAGCAAAAAGCCTCAAGTCTTTATTGCGAACCTTAACGTTGCCGTCAGCGGTCGCAATTCCTATATTTTCTTGGTAAACAACGCTGTCCGCGTCTATATGGATTTCGTCGGGTTTTTCCTCAGCCGAAAGAGGCGAAAGAAGAAAAACGAGTACAAAGACAAGGCTTAAAGTAATTGCTTTAATTGGTAAGACTAGAAATGTTTTTTTTATTCTTTCCAAGTTACTACCCCTCCGCCCGTCACAACACATTCTCCACTTACCGTATCATAGCTGCCACCTTTACCTTCGATTATGAGCTTCCCATCCGTCAGCATTACACTGTTTGAGAAACGCCACAGCTCTTTGGCAGCTTCGAATTCTACTTCTCCCGCTTTCAGGTTATATTCTTTTCCCTGGTCCGTCATAACTGCGTCAGCGCTTGTCATTTGAATATCGTTATTGGACCTGGTAAAAACACCTTTAAGCGCTTTTATCTTAGTGACTTTAGTCTCAGTTTCAGTGATCGTTATGTCAAGCGATTCTCCATAAAAAAATCCATCCTTGTGCTCTACTCTGGGAGAGATTAATTTCCACCGTTTTCCGTTAATCTCTCTGTCAATCTCAATGTTTTCAACAATAATATCTGGAAGGGCAATTTCGCCGACCCTGTTCGCAAGATTAAGATCTCTCCACAAAAAAACCACAATCACAGCGACAAAAACCAACGCTGCGATTGTGTATGTTTTTTTGCGTGATATTTTTTTTACTGGCAAAGAAATGTCATTCCTATCAAAATTATTACGGCTTAATTTGAGAGGCTGTGCCCTGTGGAGACGTCACATCTCCCGAAACAGTCATTGATGATATCTGACTTGGTATCATATATCCTTTCACAGTAGCGGCAGCTGTTGTCTCAACATAAAAGAAAGTACCCTCTTTTAAGTGGTTATCTGACCCTCTTACAAGAAAGCCACCGGCAAGTCCCAACGGGCCAAGAAGGACGGCTCCTGCGAAGCTTGCACCAACCGCTCCGATAGTCCCCGCATCCGCTTCCATTGCCTTTTTAGCAGCTTCTCCCATGTTAACAGTTACGGAGTTGGGTCCTATTACCTCAAGCGCGTCAAAAGCCATTTCAATTTCTGAGGCTCTCCCAAAGCTGCGCGGAGGTTTGACCTTGGTTATGTGAGCGAAGACCCTGCTTCCCTTTGGAGCTACTAGGTTTTTGGCAATCACAATTTCTTCAATCAGTTTCAAAACTACTTTATCATCAACCTTAACATTTCTAACCGTTAAGGTCTGAGCAAGAGATGTCTTAACTACAGTAGAGGCAGGTATCTCTACAGGAGTTGCAAGAACTCCCTCCGGAAGAAGCTTCATTATGAGCCTCTCCGTCCTGGAAGCGAAAGCTCCGCCCTGCACCGTTCCCTCAACTATAGCTTCAAGTGTATCGATCCTTTTCGCAAGAGACCATCCCGGATGTATCTCTTGGATAACAGCCCATTCTGCAACAGAAAGTTTAAAGAGAAGTGAGGGCTGAGTCGTTGTTCCCTTTTCAAGGAAATCTAGCATCGCCGTCTGGCGTTCTGTAAGACTCCCAGGAAGTTCTCTGCCGAAGACATCCTTTTCTGCTGAGTTTAGCCTGGAGAGAAGCCCTCCACCTTGAGGAGAACCGTAAACTATAATCTCTATCCTCTCAAGTGTTTGAAAGGCAGGACCTCCATCAACAAGTGCATCTGATGAAGCAAATGCTACTGACATAAATGCGAAAACTGTTAAAACAACTACCGTCAGCGTCAACATTTTTTTAAACTTCATAATTGTTTCCTCCTTTCAATTTTTGACCCTAGAATTTTTAAGAGCTGCGGCAATAAAATCGACAAATAATGGATGTGGTCGTACGGGTCGTGATGAAAATTCAGGATGAAACTGAACACCTAGCATCCATGGGTGATCTCTGTTTTCCATTATTTCTACCTGCCCTCCTGTAGGGCACACCCCGGCAACAATCATTCCGGCTTTTTCAAAGAGTTCAATATATTGGTTGTTGAATTCAAGACGATGCCTGTGGCGCTCGCTTATCATCTCTGAACCATATATAGATGATGAACGAGTACCTTTCTTAAGCTCACAGGGAAAAGCTCCCAGTCTAGACGTGCCTCCTGTGTCGCATATGTTCTTCTGTCCTCCGATGTAGTGGATAACAGGATGAGGAGTCATTTCGTCCATTTCGAGGCTATTAGCCTTAGAAAGGCCAAGAACATTCCTTGCAAACTCAATTATTGCTACCTGCATTCCAAGACAAAGACCCAAATAAGGAATTTTGTTCTCTCTAGCATACTTTGCAGCTGCTATCTTTCCTTCAACGCCTCTTTGTCCAAATCCTCCTGGCACAAGGATTGCATCCACCTTGGACAGGATATCTTGAGGGTCTCCCTTTTCCAAATCTTCTGCTTCAACAGGCATAATTTTCACTTTAACACCATTAGCTATGCCAGCATGTCCAAGAGCCTCATTCACGCTCAAATAGGCATCCTTATTCTCTGTGTATTTACCAACTAAAGCAACTGTAATTTCACCGTTAAGGCTATCGTATTTTTCAAGAAAAGAGTTCCAATCTGACATGTCTGGCTGGACACTGTAATCAAGCCCTAGTTTTCTCAGTACCATTGTGTCAAATTCCTGTTTATGAAGGATTCCAGGAATACGGTAAATAGAATCCGAATCCATAGCTTCAAATACACAATCCGGCATCACACTACAAAAAAGTCCTATTTTTTCTCTTAGTTCTATCCCAACAGGGTACTGAGAACGGCATACAATTATGTCGGGCTGAATACCTATGCGCCTCAACTCATTAACACTGTGTTGGGTTGGTTTCGTTTTTAATTCACCAGATGCGGCAATGTAAGGCACTAGGGTTACGTGACAATAGAGAATGTTTTCTCTTCCGATCCTGCCTGCAAGCTGTCTTATAGCTTCAAGAAAGGGCAAACCTTCAATATCTCCTACGGTTCCGCCTATTTCAGCGATTACCACATCTTTATCTTCGCCTACTCTAAGAATCCTGTCCTGAATCTCATTTGTTATGTGAGGTATTACCTGAACTGTTGCTCCGTTATATCCTCCGCTTCGCTCCCGCTGTATAACAGCAGAATAGACCTTTCCTGTGGTGCAGCTATTTTCACCTGTGATAGCCTCATCGATAAAACGCTCATAATGTCCAAGGTCCAAGTCCGTCTCCGCGCCATCCCAAGTGACGAAAACTTCGCCGTGTTGGAATGGGCTAATTGCACCGGCATCAACATTTATGTAGGGGTCCATCTTAATGATGCTGACCTTGTAGCCTCTTTTCTTAAGCAAAATACCAAGAGAGGCGGCAGTTATACCCTTACCTAAAGAAGAAACTACGCCGCCGGTAACAAAAACATACTTTGTCATTTATAACGCCCCTTTAATGTCACAGTTTCGCACTAAAATTACCTTAAATATTTTAGAGGGTTCCGTGGAGTACCGTTTGTGCGCACCTCAAAATGGAGGTGGTTACCTGTAGATCTTCCTGTGCTGCCAACTCTCGCTATTACCTGGCCAGACCTGACATTAGCTCCTCTATTTACAGCAAGGCTACTGCAGTGACCATAAAGAGTTGAAACACCACCCGGGTGAGAGATAACTATGGTTTTGCCATACCCACCCATCCAGCCGGAATGTACTACTTTTCCGTCTCCTGCGGCCACAATCCCTCTTCCTCTTGGAGCCCTGATATCAAGTCCCGTATGGAATACTCTCCTGCGCCCAAAGGGGCTACGGCGCCATCCAAACACACTGGATATCTTACCCATCACAGGCCACCTGAATTTTCTAGAAGATGTGGTAATAGTTGTCTTGGCTGCCCTAGCGCTTGTTCTCCCAGTAGATACAGGAGGAGAAGCGACTTTAGCTCCAGGCAGGAATATTTCACTGCCAATATTGATTTGTGTCTCCTCACTCAGCAGGTTTGCAACATAAACAGCCTGTTTGTAAGAACCATGTTTATCAGCAAGCTTAGCAACGGTATCATTTTTTGCTACCTTAATAAATATACCGTCCTGGTTTGGAATTCTAAGCACTGTCCCAAGTTTAAGAAAGTTGATGTTCGATATTTTATTTGATCCGATTATAGTATCAAGGTCAAGATTAAATTTACTTGCAATCGACCAGAGAGAGTCGCCTTCTTTTATCTCATAGTCAGTAATCAGGAGTGGCTTGCCCTGTTTTGCAAAATCTGCTTCAGCTTTTTTAAGTTTATTGACATGGACAAGTGTTGCAGCAACAGAATCTGGACCGTCTGGCACATAAAGTATGTCTGTGTAGCTTGGATTTTCGTTCGGTTTAAGGTCATTTGCACGCCTAATATCTTCTACCTTGACTCCGTACTCTTTCGCTACAGTATGAATTGAATCCCTCTGATCGAGAACAACTTCCTCCCAGCAAATATCGCCTATCAAGGTGTCTTTGTCTTCGTTTAGGATAAGACCGTCGCCCCTTGAAAGGATTCCATAGAGTTTAAGTTCTTCTATTGTCAGTGTGGGAACGCTTGGGAGCGGACCTATCCCTATCGGGATTAACTCTGTTTCAGACTCTAATGATTCGACTGAAGAGCTGACAGATGAAAGGTCAGAGACATCAACCATCAAAAACCCTCTGTTGTTGACAGATTTTTCAGGTATATCAGGCAGGTCCATCCCTATCCAATACATGCCTGCCCTCTCAGCCGCCATTGCAGACAATACTACTGAAGCAGAAAGTGCAGCAATAATAAATAGGCTAAAATATATCGTTTTTCTTTTTTTCAAACTAGCCCAAAAAAATTTCGACATCATTCAGTCACTCCATACATCCTACACAGTATCACCGATCTGAGTATTTACTGAGCCACTCAGCCGGCCTTTATTGTAGCAAGAAATTCACGATTATTCACCGTATTGCGTAATTTATCTAAAATAAGATTAAGTACCTCTGCTTCGTCCATATTGGTGATCTTACGTCGGAGCGCCCATATGCGCTGAAGGTCATCTTCTGACACAAGCAATTCTTCTTTTCTGGTCCCCGATTTTGTTATGTCTAGAGCAGGGAATATACGCTGTTCTGAAATCTTACGTGACAGATGAACTTCCATGTTTCCTGTCCCCTTAAACTCTTCGTAGATTACATCGTCCATCCTACTGCCTGTTTCAACAAGAGCCGTGCCTATTATCGTAAGGCTACCACCGAATTCAATGTTTCTAGCTGCACCAAAGAATTTCTTGGGGAAATATAGTGCTGCCGGGTCCATTCCACCAGAAAGAGTTCTCCCTGAGGGAGGGACAATGAGGTTTGATGCTCTTGCAAGTCTTGTTATAGAGTCAAGCAAGATAACCACATCTTTGGAGACTTCGACAAGTCTTTTCGCCTTTTCAAGTGCAAGCGCTGCAACGCGCATATGCTCTTCAGCAGGTCTATCAAAAGTCGAGGCTATTATCTCCCCGTCAACAGAACGCGCCATATCGGTAACCTCTTCAGGTCTTTCGTCGATCAGAAGGACCATAAGAATAACCTCTGGATGATTTGTCGTAATAGCATTTGCAAGATTTTTTAGAAGAGTCGTCTTACCAGCCTTTGGCGGAGAGACAATAAGAGCTCTCTGTCCTTTTCCAATGGGGGAAAAGAGGTCCACAATTCTCGTTGAAACAATCTTTCTTTCTGTCTCTAAAATTAATTTTTCATCGGGAAATATTGGCGTGAGTGATTCAAACTGAGGCCTTTTCCTTGCTGCTTCGGGGTCTGTAAAATTGACATTCTCAACCCTAAGCAAAGCTTCATAATGTTCCTGTTCCTTTGGCGGACGTATTATCCCCCAAACCACATCACCATTTCTTAACCCAAATCTGCGGATCTGTGACGCAGAGACATAAATGTCATTGTTGCTTGGGAGAAGGCCTGATGGTCTTAGAAAACCATAACCATCAGAAAGAGACTCGAGCGTCCCTCCGCTGAACCTGTATCCCATGGTCTCAGCCTGGGTTTTGAGGATATCAACAATTAGGTCATCCTTACGTCTTGCCGATATAGAGGTTATGCCTATATCTTTGGCGATCTTCCTAAGATCAGCAAGAGTTTGCTGTGCTAAAAAATTGAATCCCAATTTAGGGTGAGTATGCTTTTGTTGTTTGTTTTTGCAGTCCTGTTCTTTATCTGCCTCTAAATGTGCTGAGAAGATAGGTTCTATGGAAGCTTCAGGAAGATTACTTGCTAACAAAACTTCATCAGGTGCTAATGCTTCTCCGTTTGAGGGTTCAGCTACAATAGCTTTATTTTCGATCTCGACCTGCTGAATGGATTCTTTTTCTTTTTTTGTTGAAGGTGAACTTTTAGCTCTGGTTTTCTTCTTTGGTACATCTGTAGTTTCAGTAATTTCAGTTTTTTTTCTTGGCAACTTGTTTGACCTCCCGGTCTTGTGTCATTTTCTTCTTACTATTTCAAAATTAATATCCGACCATACTTTTGCAGGAGTAGAAACTGTAACTCTATATAACCCCACCGGAAGAGAGGTGCCCTCTTCCCTTAAAAGATAAAAAACTCTTATTCCGTCTTTGGACATAAGCTTCATAGGTTCCGAAAGAACGAGCTCATTGCCGTAATACCATGAAACCTCAAGGTGGCTGCCTTCACGCGCAGAAGAATACTTCAGCCATAAACAAATCTGACTTGGACCGAAGGGGATGCTGTTACCGACAAACAGAGGCTCGCGGTTATCTCCCAGTTCCTGACAAATCAATGCATCTTCAACCTTGAAGAAGCTTGAAAAAGGACCAGCTTTTAAGCTCCATGTCACTAGCAAAAGCAGTAGGATTACACTGAAACCGAGAAGGACAAG
>JAAYEY010000118.1 GCA_012728505.1 Synergistaceae bacterium
AGATTTCTCTGATGAAGAAAAGAACTTTTTCTTCAAAGAGGTAGAGGATTATTGCCGCCCTCTTCTATACACAGAAAAGAATGGCTGGGTGGCAGACTACGTCAGACTCCGCTTCCTGGCTGTAAAACCAAAAGCAGGCAACTGATAATCAAATCATCATCCAGCTAAGTTAATGCATCTTCTCTCACCCAAGCAGGAAAGGATGAATTTATCATAAGTTAAATACATAGAACGATAAGAAAATTGACACTCATTTAGACCAAAGCTATACTATGTGAGTTCTGTAGATGAATAAATGACGATGGAGTTCGTCGGTCTCCCCACTTTAGTGGTAATGACTCCTACCAGTTTCAATGGTAGGAGTTTTTTTGTCAGGCTTACTTCTTGATTCTCTGTGTAAAAAATATTAATGGCCTATTATTAGAAGGATGATAACGATGCAGACATTAAATCAAACAATGGAAAAGTCTATTGAAGTCTTTAGCGAAGCTAGTGACATTTTTATCGAATATGCAGATAAAATTTCAATTTTAAAAGAGCAACTTGAAACAGAAAAACTAAGCCTTGCCGTTCTTGGCCAATTTAAACGTGGTAAAAGCAGCCTCATTAACGCACTGCTAGGAGGGTCTTTTCTGCCTATCGCTGCGCTGCCTCTTACTGCGCTTCCTACGCAGGTATCGTTTGGTAATACGCGTACCGCGAGTGTCACTTTTACAAATGGCCACGTGGAAAACAAACTTTTTAACGACGATAAAGCTATGTCATCTTTTCTTTCTGAATATGTAACGGAAGAACAAAATCCTCAAAATAAAAAAAGCATAAAAAGTGTGGAAATAACATACCCTTCGGATTTCCTTTCAAAGGGCATTGTACTTATTGACACTCCCGGGATAGGCTCGACTTTCAGGCATAATACGGATACTGTGATGGAATTTATTGACAAGTGCGATGCTGCATTATTTGTTTTGTCAGTTGACCCGCCTATAACAGAGAATGAGCTTGATTTTTTAAAATATATACAGAAGCACATATCAAAATTATTTTTTGTTCTCAATAAAATTGATTATTTCAGTATGGAGGATACGGAAAAAGTCCATTCTTTCTTAAAAAAAGTCCTAACTGAAACGCTATCCTTTGCAGATAGCACCACTGTTTTTAAAATTTCGGCAAAAAATGCAATAAAGGCAAAAAACGATTTAGATCCAGTTGCCTTTGAAAAAAGCGGCGTTCCTTTTCTTGAGAAGGAACTCGAGTTGTTTTTTAAAAATGGGAAAAAGGAAGTATTGAGAGAGGCAGTGCACAGAAAATTTTTGCAGGTTCTCGACGAAGCGGTTCTTCAGGCAAGTCTGAGAATAAAAACTCTGGAAATGCCATTGGAAGAACTGAAACGTAAGAGGGGAGAACTTGAGTGTCGCCTTGCTTCTATTAAGGGTGATAGAGAATACACCTTTGGTATGCTTAACATTGATAAAAAGCAAGCAGCTGACTTTTGTGAGACCCGCATTGAAGAATTGAAGAAAAAAACCAGTGCGCATTTTGGCAAAATACTTGATGCTATTTGTGCCGAGAACGACAACTTGGCTATTAAAGATAATATAGAAGAAATCATCGTCGATGAAATTCCTTTTTTCTTTTCAAATGAATTTACGACAGAAACTAAGTTAATTAGTGACAAAGTAGAAAGTATTCTAGCTAAGTACTCCAGTAAAATAAATTTACATATTGACGCTGTACGCTTTCTCGCTGCATCCATTTTCGACCTTAAATGCGAGCATATAGCAACAGATATAAAGATTAAAATGAAACGCCTACCATATTGGGAGAACCAGACATCGAAGTCTACACTCATCTTTCCTGCCGATGGAATTTTTGACGTTTTAATGCCCGCTTCGATCAAGAAAAAGCGTATCATGGAAAGAGCAAGTAAAAAACTGGAAACTCTCATCACGCAGAATCTTGAAAACATGCGCTGGTCAATATTGCAAAACATAGAAACAACGTTTAGAGAGTTTAGAAACACCGCAGAGGACAAAATATCGAAAACAATAGATAGCATTATTTTAGCTATAACCTCAGCAGAAAAAATAAAAGAAAAAGAAGCTCAAATAATAGCCCGCGAAACAGACTGTCTGAACCGTCTCCTTGTGAAAGTGTCTTCACTCTTCGTGTTTGATAGTTCGACGGAATAGTGAGCTGGTCACGCATC
>JAAYEY010000012.1 GCA_012728505.1 Synergistaceae bacterium
CCAACTATACCTGCATCTCTTATCCTTTTAAGATATTCTTTAGGGTCTGCTTCAGCGTAATTTTCGACAGGCACCCAAAAGGAGTCTTTTTCATAGCTGAAGTCGTTTTCGACTATGACGCAGTTTTCATAGATTCCTGCAGTTGTCATTCTCAGTCCTATTTCTTTGACTGTACCAGAAACACTTGATAAAACAGGAGCCGATACAAAAGCTTCACTGTCTCCAAGTTTCTGCCCCACAAGTACTCGATCGCCTTTTTTTACCACAGGTTGGCACGGTGCTCCAAGACTCTGTGCCATAGGAAAAACCAGCTCTCCTTTGGGCAGATATTCTTCGATTTTTTTGTTGACCGTCTGATCTTTTTTCTGAGGCGGATGTATTCCTCCCCAAAATGACGCAAGCTTCATCTAGCGTGCCTCCTTTTGTACTTTGAAACGGAAACTTAGATTTAAAGAATAAAAAGCGCCTTTTTTAGGCACTAGGGTAGATTCTATCATTTAAATGAGAAAATAAAAGGTGCAGGCTAATATTCAATTTTCTCTGCAAAAGAATTAGTGAAATCGAACACAAACACCCACATAAGTGTACTACGTAATACTATTCTTGGGGTTTTATGCCTGCCATCATAAGTCCTAGAGCCTCTGCGTCAGTTTTTCGGGGATCATCAATTACACCCACTATTGAACCATTATAAATGACAGCTAGTCTGTCGGAGATAGACATCAGTTCTTCTAGATCTTTCGAAATAAGCAGTATAGCTGCACCGCGATTCCGGGCTTCCATAAGACGCTGGTGAACGAATTCAGCTGCCCCCACATCAAGTCCCCACGTAGGCTGCATAGCTATAATAACCTTTGTGTCATCGGAAATCTCCCTAGAGAGCATTAGTTTCTGGAGATTGCCTCCTGAAAGGACCCTTACAGGGGCGCGCATTGAGGGCGTGAGGACATCATATTTTTTTATCCTCTCAGCAGCAAACTTTGAAACGTATTTCCAGTCCATAAAGTATTTTTTAATCTTCACAGGAGATTCCCAGTAACTTTTAAGAGGCATATTCTCTTCGACATTCATGTTTGGGATTAGTCCTACACCTTTTCTGTCAGCAGGAATGTAGCTTACTCCAGAGTCAATGAATTTTCTTGCGCAGGATCCTGTAACGTCCTTGCCCCCTATTACAACTACTCCATCTTCAGGAAGACGGAGTCCTGTGAGAACTTCGCAGAGTTCTTCCTGTCCGTTGCCGTCTACACCCGCTACACCGAGAATCTCTCCCTCTCTCAGAGAGAGGGAAAGATCTGTAAGAGCCTGGATCTTACGGTCGTTTTTAACGCAAACACCCTTGCATTCAAGAATTGTCTCACCCGGACTTGGTCTGTCCTCTGACATATTTATTCCATCAAGGTGGTGTCCAACCATCATTTCCGCAATCTCTTCTTTTGAGATTCCTTTTGCATCGACAGTTTTGACTCTTACACCTTTTCTGAGGATGGTAAGTCTGTCGGAAACCTCCATTATCTCTTCTATTTTATGTGAAATCAGGACAATCCCATGACCTGAGTTGACCATGTTTTTTACGGTGCGAAAAAGCTCACGTATTTCCTGAGGGGTTAGGACAGAAGTAGGTTCATCGAGTATAAGGACTTTAGTTCCTCTATAGAGCATCTTGAGTATTTCAACCTTCTGCTGCTCGCCAATGGAGAGCTGTAGGATGTTCGCTTCGGGGTCAACCTTTAGTCCGTATTTTTCTGATAGCGCCAGGATCTTTTCGATTATTTTCCCTTTATTCAGGTTGAAAGGCTCATCTTTAAGACCAAGGACCATATTTTCCCAGACTGTAAAGACAGGAACCAGCATGAAATGTTGATGTACCATGCCAATACCGTTCTCTATTGCGAGGCGTGGGTTAGAAAGTATTACCGGCTTGCCATCCACCTCTATCGTTCCCGAATCGGGCAGATAGATCCCTGCAAGACAGTTCATCAGAGTTGTTTTGCCCGCTCCGTTTTCACCTAAGATACTGTGGACTTCTCCCTTAAATAGTTCGAAATCTACATTTTTATTTGCATATGAATCATAGAAGATCTTGTCAATCTTCTTCATTCTTACTAGCGGGATTCTTTTTTCATCCATCTCTCTGCCCCCGTTTTATATGTATCGTGTAATTCTTTGATTCTAGCAATGTGATTAACGAAATGCAAAATAGTAAGACACTAGTCAAAAAACGGTATACAATATGGTCAGTTTATTCATACATCTTATCAAATAGAAATATACTATAACATAGCTGTTAATAGCTAATATTTGAAGAAGAGGGATTACCTACACATGCGCAAAAATATATTATTAAGTTATTTTCTGGCTTTACTTGTTATTTTTATATGGAGCATAACCTTTGTATCGACAAAAATACTTCTTAATCACATATCGCCAACGGAGATACTCTTTTATAGAAATGTCATAGCATATCTTATTTTCTTTGCGGTAAGCCCAAGAATCATTTGGCCAAGGAGTTTTCGTGACGAGGTTAAATTTGCACTTGCAGGTCTTCTGGGTGTCACCTTGTATTTTCTCTGCGAGAATTTTGCCCTCTCCTTCAGTACCGCAGCGAATGTTTCTCTCCTTGTCTCGACTGCTCCAATGCTTACCGGGCTCGTCTCTCATTTTCTGACAAAAGATGAAAGGATAACTAAGTATTTTATATACGGGGGGCTCTTTGGTCTTGCAGGAGTATTTTTAATCGTTTTCAACGGCCATTTTTACCTAAAACTAAACCCTACCGGCGACATCCTCGCAATATTGTCCGCACTTTCTTTTGCATTCTACTCGATAATTATCAGAGACTTAGACAGGACGGTATATTCAGCCATCGTAATCACTAGAAAAACTTTTTTTTATTCACTACTTTCACTTATACCACTTCTCTTTACCCCACTTTTTGACTGCGACCCCAAAGTGCTTATTCAAGGAGAAGTTTTTGGGAACCTTCTCTTTTTAGGAATATTCGCATCCGCATTATGCTTTCTTTGGTGGAACAAAGTCATGTGGGAGCTTGGTGCAGTAAGAGCCAATAACCTTATATATCTTTTACCGCCGATGGCTATGATATTGGCGGCTGTCATCCTTAAAGAAAAGATTACCCTCTTTGCTGCTTTAGGCGGTCTTCTGATTCTGCTTGGAGTTTATTTCTCTCAAAAGACACCTCCGGAACCG
>JAAYEY010000119.1 GCA_012728505.1 Synergistaceae bacterium
AGAGAAAAATATTGACGGCCTCTCCGAGTGCATCGCCCTCTCCAATTCGTTGAAAACCCTTTCCTTCGGTTCCTGTATCAGTTCGCCCAGACAGAATCTCATCATCTCAAGTGTATGTTGTTCAATTGTAAAATCAAATTCGGCAGCCTGTCTGGAAGCGCGTAGAGCCCTCACCGGGTCTTCGCAGAAACAATCAGAGGTCGCTCTTATGATTTTGTCCTTTATGTCTTTCTGACCTCCAAACGGGTCGATAAGCTCCTCATCAGAAGGCGACCATGCCATACTGTTAATCGTAGTATCCCGCCTGAAAAGATCTTCGTCTATCGTTACATCGGGTCCGTATTCAACCTCGAACCCTTTGTAGCCTTTGCCCTTTTTTATATCCGTTCTCGCCATTGCCACATGGCAGGATTCCCCGTCTATGGTTAATAAAAAAACAGGAAAAGAGCTTCCCGTTTTTTGTGCGTCAGCAAATTCTAAAGTAAAGCGGTATTCATCAAGCCCACAGACCACATAATCTTTGTCGCGGGGAAAACGTCCCATAAGACTGTCTCGGACCCAACCTCCCACGACATAGGCCTTTCCGCCAATCCTTGTAACTCTCTTGATAAAATCCATTTCAGTCATCATTTGAATAATATAACACAGGGAGGCACTGCTTTAGCAATGCCTCCCTGAAATATTTCATTATTGTTGCTTTATTTCTCCATTATTTCCTTTTCTTTGTCAGCAAAAATCTCGTCAACTTTTTTGATGAATTCATCAGTAAGGTCTTGAGTTTCCTTTTGTAACTTCTTAAGTTCGTCCTCTGATATCTCGCTGTCCTTTTCCATCTTTTTTAGGGATTCGATGACATCTCTGCGGACGTTGCGGATAGCTATCCTAGCCTCCTCGGCCGTCTTGTTGACAATTTTGTTCAAATCCATACGGCGTTCCTGCGTAAGTTCGGGTAGGTTAAGGCGTATAGTCTCTCCGTCGTTCTGAGGATTTATCCCCAAGGGAGAAGCCTGAATGGCTTTTTCAATTGCTTTCATTGCAGTTTTATCCCAAGGATTAATCAAAATCTGACGAGCTTCCGGTACGCTCACACTACCCATATTCTTAATAGGGGTAGGAGTCCCGAAGTAGTCGACCTTTATGTCTTCTACAAGGGCAGGATGAGCTCTCCCCGTGCGTATACCCTGAAGTGTTCCTTTAAGGAACTCCAGCGTCTTCTCACTGCGGGTCGTAAAGTCTTTAAGCAAATTTTGTGGCACGCAGATCACTCCTCTTAAAATTTATATTGCCGCTGCTACAGCCATTCGGTCAGTTTTAAAATATCTGGCAACGGTATAAAGCATTTATAGCATTGCTACAAGTAATATTATATACCAATTTTCATGCAATATAGATGATTTCATCGTACACAGCACTTGTTTTTAAGATTTCATACAAAGACATTACTTACTTTTAACTTGCTTTTAACAATTTTTTTATACGCTAATCGCTGACTGTCGAACCAATATCTTGTCCTTCAATAAGAAGTTTTTTAAGGTTTCCTTTTTTATGTACGTCAAAAACCACTATCGGGATCTTGTTCTCCTGGCAGAGCGAAAAAGCCGCAGCATCCATTATTTTGAGCTGCATTCTCAGCGCATCCATGTAAGTAAGCTTTGTAAGACGTTTTGCGTCTGGATACTTTTGGGGGTCCTTGTCATAAATACCGTCCACCTTAGTTGCTTTTATTAGACAATCGGCTCCAATTTCAGAAGCCCTCAGAGCCGCGGTCGTGTCCGTCGAGAAATAAGGAGAGCCTGTTCCTGCAGCGAATATAACTATTCTTCCTTTTTCAAGGTGACGCATCGCCCTCCTGCGGATAACTGTCTCTGCTATCTGTTTCATTTCGATAGCAGACTGTACCCTTGTCGGCTGACCCAAACGCTCAAGTGCATCCTGAAGAGCAAGTGCATTGATGACAGTCCCTAACATTCCCATATAATCCGCCTGTGCTCTCTCCACACTCACTGTCTGAGCTCCACGGATAATATTTCCACCGCCAACTACCATTGCGATAGCGACTCCTTCTCTGGCCACCTCAACTATTTGTTCACAAATCTCTCTGATTGCCTCGTAATCCAGTCCAAAACGAGCATCTCCAGCGAGCAGCTCTCCCGAGAGTTTCAGCAAAACGCGATTATATTTACGATCCATCAGGGCACACTCCTTGTTTATATAAATTTTTTGTATTTGACTCTATAAAATAAGCTTTTGAAATTTCCCGCCTGTTGTTAATAGTTAATTCTAAGTCACTAGTTTCCCGCTAAAAAGCATGCGGGAAAGACGGTGGAAAAATAAAATAAGCCTTCGTTTGTTTTCATTAGAAATTACTGCACAAAATAATCGGTAAAATACGATTTATCTTTTAGCACCTCAATAAAAGGTTAGAAAAAAGAGCGAGGGGAAAACCCTCGCTCTCTAATGACTTATTTACGCTTCGATTATAAAACGGGAGAATCGTCCAATCTTAATATTTTCTCCAATTTTAGCGATGTTCTCGATAACGAGATCTTTAATCTTTTTATCGGAATCGCGGATGTACTTCTGCTCCATGAGGCAATTCTCTTCATAGTATTTATTGATACGACCTTCTGCGATCTTGTCGAGCATCTTTTCCGGCTTGCCCTCTTCGAGAGCCTGCGCCTTGATGACTTCAATCTCGTGATTGACTACGCACTCGGGCACATCTTCGGAAAGAATGTATGTAGGATTCGCAGCAGCTATCTGCATTGCTATCTCATGTCCGAGATGCTGGAATTCCTCTGTACGTGCAACAAAGTCTGTCTCGCAGTTAAGCTCTACAAGGACACCAAGCTTGGCGTTGTTGTGGATGTAACTGAAGATCATGCCCTGGGCTGCAGTACGTTCAGCCTTCTTTGCGGCTTTTGCAAGTCCCTTTTCACGAAGAAAATCGACCGCCTTATCTATATCGCCACAGCACTCAACAAGTGCTTTTTTGCAATCCATCATACCTACCGAAGTACGTGCGCGAAGTTCAGATACCTCTTTTGCTGTAATATCCGCCATTTTTAGTTAGTCTCCTTCCAGCCTTTCTGTTCCTCTATTGCCTTTACCATTTCTTTGTCAGTCGCCTCTACTACAGGATCTAGTTTTTCTGATGCCATTGGAATTTCTTTTACTTCTTCAACTTCTTCTTCTGCTTCTTTTACGTTTTCGACTTTTGCGTCCTGTCCCTGACGACCTTCGATGAAAGCGTTCGCCATAAGGCCAACAACCAGCTCGATTGCACGGATAGCATCATCATTTCCCGGAATCGGGTAGTCGATGACATCTGGGTCGCAGTTTGTGTCAACGATAGAAATAACAGGTATACCAAGCTTGTGAGCCTCAAGAACTGCTATCGTTTCACGACGAGGGTCGATGATAAAGAGGGCATCAGGAATTTCCTTCATCTCTTTTATGCCGGAAAGATACTTTTCAAGTTTATCTTTCTCTTTGCGGAGCTTTATTATCTCTTTTTTGGGGTATTTGTTGATCGAGCCACTCTCTTCCATTCCCTGGAGCTCAACCATTCTGGTCACTCTGCGACGAATCGTAGTGAAGTTGGTGAGAAGACCGCCAAGCCAACGCTGGTTGATATAATACTGTCCAGCCTTGAGTGCCTCTTCTCTGATGGGGTCCTGTGCCTGTCGCTTTGTTCCGACAAAAAGCAAAGTTCCGCCTGCTTTGGAAATTTCGCGGACAAAATCATAGGCTTTCTCAAGCCCCTTGACCGTCTTCTGAAGGTCGATGATGTAGATACCGTTGCGTTCCGTGAAGATATATGGCTTCATCTTCGGGTTCCAGCGCCTAGTCTGATGTCCGAAATGCACACCACATTCAAGCAACTGTTTCATGCTTACTACTCCCATATGAATCACTCCTCTGTTTTTTCCTCCAGATGTTTCATCTCGTAAAAAGACCTTTCGGCAACATTTTTTACAATCCGCATCTGTGTGTTATTTACCGCTCCCCAGTATAGCATGGGTATATTTAATTTTGCAACCTCGCAAAACTACTTTCATGAATTAATTTTAGGACTGCTCTCTTTGTTCTGAAATGGCAATTAATAACTTCATTTTCAAATTTATCAAGCAGATAGCAAGGTTTTTTCAGTTGAAGAGCATCCCTGCCAGGCCGGCGGATTTGATTGTTTCTCCTGTGAAGGTATCTAGCATCTCTTTGCCTCTCACGGCATAGACACGCCAAGCGAGCTTTATCGATCCTTCTGTTACTGAGACTCTTCTGTTCCTTATGACCTTCTTCCAGTTCCTGTAGTCAGATGGAACGGCCCCGCACTCAGCAAGTTCCTTTGCCACCATAGGAGATACTTTAAGATCCAAATACTCCATTTCTTCAGCCTCTGGGACGAAATCCATATCGAGCGTTATTTTCTTTTCATCAACAAGAGTGGCCTTTCCGTTATAGCCATCGACAATCACGACCTGATAGAGGTATTTAGGTGGAGACATCAGGCTTCGTTCCAGTATCTCTACGGGCGTCACATAGACAGGGATTAAAATCAGCTTGTCTCCTGGCTGTGGCTTCTCTCGCATGGGCAGATGTCCGCAAGGCTTAGTCTCCATCTTTTGATCCTCCCGGCTAATTTAACAACTGTACTAAAAAAGTGCTTTCTGCAGGATGTCCAGTGCCCCTATGGCACCCAAAAGACACCGCTTACCGCTGCTTCCTTCCGGACCTGGCGGGGTTCACGGACTTTCGCCGCATAGGACTGGACACCCTGCAAAAAACACTCA
>JAAYEY010000120.1 GCA_012728505.1 Synergistaceae bacterium
GTCATGAAATCCGGAGCTAACGGACTAACCTTCGTCAACCTGACTAATCTTTTCGCTAATACTGCGGGAGGATTCGTAATGGCAGCCCTCTTCTTCATCGCGCTCTTCTCCGCTGCTGCAAGTTCTGTCATTGGAATGATGGAACTTGGATGCCGCAACCTTATGGATATGGGCTTTACCCGTACCAAGGGTACAATTTATACAACGATAGTCTTCATCATCGTTGGAAGCTGGTCGGCTCTTGACAACATGATTTTTGAAAACCAAGACATGGTGTGGGGAGTAGGACTTCTAATGGTTGGGCTCCTATATGCAATCGCCGCTCTGAAGTACGGCGTTGAAAAACTATGGGAAGAAGACATCAAACCCTGTTCTGACATGAAGGTAAAATGGCTATGGACAGTCATTAAATTCTTCCCAATCCAATTTGCACTTGTGTGGGGTTGGTGGGTATATCAGTCTGCAACATGGTATCCCGGAGAATGGTTCAAATTCTGGCCTCTTCAGAAATATCCCTACACTCCCGGCGTCATGGTAGTTGAGTGGGTGCTTCTCGCCGTCATTCTCATCTCCCTAAACGGAATTATGTCTAAAAACCTTGTCCATGCTAATAAGTTAGACTAGCTTGGGCTTTAATGTAAAAAGGAGGAAATAGAGATGTGGCAATTAAATATGGTAGCATGTCTAGTTATCGCTTTTGGTTGTTTTGCCTGGGCTCTCTGGAAGACAATGGATGCCGAGAAACAAAAAAGGGGTAACGCTTAGGTTGTATTAAAACCTTGCAGATATAGAATCGTGCGGAGGCGGCATTATATGCCGCCTCCGCTTTTTGTTTTCTCTTAATAAGAACCACGCTCATTATAAACTTGCTTTTATCGTAAATAGTGCTATAAAATATTGCCTGTTACATGTCATATATTTGGTTTAGAGTGAAGGGCGGAATAGCTTTGAATATCGTTATTGTTGGTGCCGGAGAAGTAGGTTATAACGTCGCTAAAGACCTTTCTACGGATGGGCACGACATCATTGTCGTTGAAGAAAGTGAAGAAAGAGCCATCCGTGTTGAAAACGACTTGGATGTTATTGTCGTACGGGGCAACGGAGCGAGACCAAGCGTGCTAAAGAAGGCCGGAATAACGGCTGAATCTGAAAACGTGTCACTTTTGATAGCCTGTACCAACAAAGATGAAGTCAATCTAATGGCATGCTGGATCGCTAAAAGGATGGGCGTAGAGCATGTAATAGCAAGAGCGGTAGGCCTGGAATTCACAGATAGCGAAGAGTGGGCAAAAGACCTAGGCATTGATATGCTCATATCCCCGGAAAGATCCGTTGCCAAAGAAATGGAAGAACTCCTTGAAGTTAGAGGAGCACTCCATGCTGTTGAGATAGCAGGAGGAAAAGCAGGCATATATGTCTTTAGGATTGCTGAGGACTCGAAGATAAAGAATATCCCTCTATTTGAGGTTAGAAAGAGAAACCCCAACCTGATAACTCTTATAGTTTCAGTTCAGCGGGAAGGAAGAAACTTTGTCCCAAAGGCTGGCGATACCCTTCTGGCAGGTGATATCTGCTATTCAATGTGCTATCGCAACCAGGTCCACCAACTTGAATCGCTCTTTCAACCATCTCTTTCAAAAAAAATGAAGAGGGTCTTCATAATAGGAGCAGGCAAAATTGGTTTCCAGACAGCGAAACGCCTCATCAGAAGATCTCCGGAACTAAGAATCTGTATAGTGGAAGAGGATAAAGCCAAGAGCGAGCGTATCGCATCGGAACTCCCCGAAGTTCTGGTCATATGCGGGGACGGTGCTGATTCGGAACTTCTTCTTTCTGAGGGTGTCGACAACGCGGATGGCTTTGTTGCCGCAACAGAACAAGATGAGACTAACCTAATGTTGGCTGTCCTAGGGAAAACTTTAGGGGCCTCAAAGAGTATCGCAGTAGTTAAAAGATCAAACTATCTCGGAATGACAGAACATATCCCGGTTGATTCAATAGTTAACAGAAACCAGTCCCTTGCACAGGCCATCATACGATATGTGCGTTACCCCGGTTCTTCAAGAGTTATTACATTGTTTGAAGAAATAAGCTCCGAAGCCCTTGAACTTACTTTATCCGATACCTCCCCTGTTGCCGGCAAGACATTAATGGATCTGCATATGCCGGCTGGGTCAGTAATTGGACTCATTGAAAGAGGAGAGGAAGTTCTCATTCCTACTGGAAAGACAGAGCTCCAAGGGGGAGATAAAATAGTCCTCTTCTCATCTATGGAAACCATGCCTCTTGCGATAGAAGGACTTGGAGAAAAAATAGAGTGAAATTCAGAGTAGTAGCGAGATTTCTTGCAGTAATAATTTTCCTTATATCAGTGTGCATGCTAATGCCACTTGCATGGGCTGTAAAAGACCGCAGCAGCGACATAGCTGCTTTCGGCGGTTCGATAGCTTTAGGTTCATTATTTTCCTTGTTACTCTTTTCATTCAGCTATAACGCCCAGGCAAAGGATATGGGCACAAGAGAAGCTATTGCAGCTGTAGCACTGGCGTGGGTCTTCGCTTCACTCCAAGGCTGTCTGCCCTACCTTTTGGGAGGCTACGTACCATCCTTCACAGATGCTTATTTCGAAGCAATGTCCGGATTTACGACAACAGGAGCAACAATACTCACCAATATTGAGGCCAATCCCCGAGGAATCCTTATGTGGAGGGCTCAAACCCAATGGCTTGGAGGAATGGGTATCGTTGTACTGACAATAGCCTTGCTTCCCATGCTTGGCATCAGTGTAAATCAGCTTTTTAAAGCAGAGGCTCCAGGTCCGGTATTGGAAAAAATCAGCCCCCGGATACAGGATATAGCCATAATGCTGTGGAAGGTATATATGGGGCTTACCTTTTTAGGGATAGTCGCTCTATTCGCTGGTGGTATGAGCTTTTACGAGTCTATATGCCATATATTCACTGCTGTATCAACAGGAGGTTTTTCTCCAAGAAATGCGAGCGTAGCGGCTTATAATTCCTCGTATTTTGACTGGGCTCTCACATTCGTAATGTTTTTGTCTGCAGCTAATTTCAACCTCCATTTACTTGCGATAAGAAATAAAACTTTCTCTCCCTACAGGGATCCCGAGTTTGGCTTTTACGTGAAAATAGTTTTGGCAGCTTCCCTGGCGGTATCTTTTTATCTTTATGTCCACGGATTTTCGAACACGGTCCTCCATGCTCTTCGATATGGAACATTCCAGGTAGTCAGCATAATTACTACAACCGGTTTTGTCACCGCAGATTATTCTCTCTGGCCTCCTTTAACACAGGTCATTCTTCTCACTTTAATGTTCGTGGGAGGATGTGCAGGTTCGACCGCAGGCTCCGTCAAATGCATCAGAATTCTTGTGGTATTTAAACAAATAGGATCCGAGATAAAGAGATGCGTCCATCCCCATGCTGCATTAACCATAAGAGTTGGAGACCAGAAAATAGAAAACAGTATGGCAGCATCTGCAGCATCATTTATAGTCCTTTATGTTCTTATTTTTGTCTTTTCCTCTATCGCAGTCTCAGCTACCGGACAGGATATGATAACCTCTTTCAGCGCTGTCGCGACCACTCTTGGGAATACCGGCCCCGGATTTGGGGCTGTAGGCCCAGTTAATAACTTCGCCTCACAGCCTACCACAGCAAAGTGGATATACTCCTTCTGTATGCTATGTGGAAGGTTGGAGCTCTATACAGTGTTGGTGCTTTTTACAAGAGATACCTGGCACAGATAAACAACCTTCTTAAATTCTACCCTCATCTTCATCCACTTGATATCCACATAGATAACCACACAATATGTAGCGTTTGGTGCATAACCTGCTCTTGCATATAGTGTTTTGATACTTACATATCTAAATTTATATGTTATTATGATTAATGTAATAATATAATTTGGCTGGGATTATTTTCCCTGAAAAATAAAGGGAGGCTTA
>JAAYEY010000121.1 GCA_012728505.1 Synergistaceae bacterium
ACAGGGCTCGCTGGATATGGGCTTGAAATAACAGAAAGAGTGCCCATAGAAATAAAATCAAATCCCTATAATGAAAAGTATCTTAATACAAAGGCCTGCAAGATGGGCCACGTTTTCAACAATTCCTAATTTGCTCCCCCCGTCTTTCCCGCATGACTTTGAGCGGGAAACCAGTGACTTAAAGATTAAAGACACTGGATCTCCGCTCAGAATCATGCGGAGAAGACGAAAAAGAGAAACTTGGAATTCACTACTAACAACAGGTAAAAAGTTGAGTTTATAGTTCAAAAAACTAAAAACTAAAAAAACAAGAACCAAAAAGTAATATATAACTACTAAAACTTTCGAAAGGGAGAGATCAGATGAAAACATTTCAAGGAAATATGATAGGAAGCGGTCTGCGTTTCGCAATAATAGCATCTAGGTTTAACGAACTAATCACATCCAAACTTATAGAAGGAGCTAAAGACGCACTTACACGCCATGACGTGCGCCCTCAGGATATCGATATTTACTGGACGCCCGGTGCGTGGGAACAGCCTGTTGTAGCAAAGGAAATCGCTATGAGCGGTAAGTACGACGCAATCATATCGCTGGGAGCTGTCATCCGTGGCGACACCACTCATCACGAATACGTAGCCGGCGAAGCAGCCAAAGGACTTGCACATGTAGGACTTGAACACCGTATCCCCGTTGCTTTTGGCATAATAACATGCGACAACCTTGAACAGGCGCTTATCCGTTCAGGAAGCAAAGCTGGAAATAAAGGTGCGGATGCCGCACTAGCTGCTCTTGAAACCGCCAATCTTATGAAGGAAGTGCGCAAAGACAGAGGAGCGGAGGCATAATGCTTGATGTCAAATGGGTGAGGGATAATAGAGAAGAATTTGCCACAATGCTGTCAAATAGAAACTACTCTTTCCCTCTGGACAGATTTATAGAACTTGACACTATGCGTAGGGAGACTCTTCTTGAAGTCGAAACCCTGAAGGAAAAGCGCAATGCGGGAGCAAAGGAAATAGGCTTAAAAAAGAAGAGCGGAGAAAATCCCGAAGAACTAATGGAAGAGATGCGACAGGTCGGTGACAAAGTAAAAGAATTCGACGAAAAGATTGGAACGATAGAGACCGAGCTTGATGATCTCGCCATGAGGATTCCTAACAGGCCTCATGAGTCTGTTCCTATCGGAGCAGACGAGAACGACAATATAGAGATAAGAAAAAATGGTAACCCTCTTGAATTTGACTTCGAGCCAAAACCTCACTGGGATCTTGGCGAAACTCTCGGCATTATGGATTTCGAAAGAGGAGTCAAGCTTGCCGAGAGTCGTTTTACAGTGTTAAAAGGTGCAGGAGCCAGGCTAGAAAGAGCCTTGATGAACTTCATGCTGGACTTGCACACTATGGAACATGGGTTCACTGAGATAGCTCCTCCGATCCTTGTGAATACAGCAACAATGAGTGGAACCGGACAGCTTCCTAAGTTTGCTGAAGATCTTTACAAATGTGTCGATGATGATCTCTGGCTTATCCCTACGGCAGAGGTTCCACTTACAAACCTCCATTCCGGTGAGATGTTGAACGAAGTAGACCTCCCTAAATATTATTGTGCATTTACCCCTTGCTTTAGACGTGAGGCAGGAAGTTATGGACGTGACATGAGGGGAATGCTAAGACAGCACCAGTTCGACAAGGTCGAGATGGTAATGCTGAGCACACCGGACAAAAGCTATGATGAACTTGAAAAGATGACGAGCTATGCTGAAAGAATCTTACAACTCCTTGGCATCCCATACAGAGTTATTTGCCTCTGCACCGGTGACATGGGCTTTGGCGCGGCGAAGACCTATGATATAGAAGTTTGGCTCCCCAGCCAGAACTGCTATAGAGAGATTAGTTCCTGTAGCAACTGCGAGGACTTCCAAGCAAGAAGGATGGGAACAAAGTACCGTCCTGCAGCCGGAGGAAAGCCCCGTTTTATTCACACACTTAACGGATCAGGCATAGCAATAGGTAGATGTCTCATCGCCCTAATGGAAAACTACCAAAATAAAGATGGAAGCATTACCGTGCCGGAGGCTCTACGTCCCTACGCTGGGGGCATGGAAATAGTAAAATAGTCCCGACAAAAACAACACTGTCTAAAATTCCGAGTCAGGGGAGATTTTTTTGCTCCTGACTTTTGTTATGTTTCTCTTTTTTTATGGCGACAAACATGGTAGGATAGCCTAGGGACGATTCTTTCTGGCCTTATACAAACGGAGGAAAAAACATTAATGTTTTATAACAGTTACACCGTTATGGTTCTGTTAGTTTTATTTATTGCCGCTATCTGTATATTTATACAGAAATTCTTTAAAAAATACCTTGAGAGCGATCAGTATTACTACCTCAAGGACATAACGCTTGTTGCTGCTTGGGCTCTATGTGGAATATGGGCGTCCGACAGATCGCTTAAAATAACAATTGCTGCCGGAGTTGCAGCAGCTTGCATTGGCTTTTGTCAAAAAGTTACTAAAGGCAAAAACCTCAGGTTTTTATACTTCATAGTAGGGCTCGGCTTTTCACTTTTTGGTCCCAGGATAGCGTTTGTTGAATTCGCACAGGGAGAGTATTATTATCTTTCTTACTTTGCGTCTATTGCTATCAGCACACTCTGGATAGGAATATTCCCTATTTTCTTTCAGGAAATAGACGAGATCCCCGGTATGTGTGGACTATTATTGACCGTAAGTTGGACTCTGGTATCAATCGTTATAATGCTTTCATCACAGAACCTCATGGAAGCTGTCCAACTCTGCATTATTGGGATGGTACTAATACTCGCATTCTGGAGCAGGCACATCCATGCGTATAGGAGGCTCACGGAACCTCTCACAGCTCTATGGGGAACACTCTTTGCCGGACTTTCAATCTTTGGCGTTAGTAAAGGCGTAGCTTTTTACACGCTTGCGGTGCTTCCTCTCGGACTTTTTATGCTTCCCCTTATAGAGACATCAATAAGCGTCATGAGCGCAGCTTTCTCCCCAAAACCGACCGGTAATCTTATACTTTACAGAAAACTTCTTAGTAAAGGTATGGACCACGCAACAGCGGTCCACACAGTTGTAATGGTATGTGCTCTCATTGGTTGCTTGGCAGCCTTTATACAGATTGGTTCTGCAAGCTCTCTTGTACTTTTGGCTGGGGCCATTTCAATCTTTATTATCACCTGGGTATTCTTTAGATATTCCACTTCCTCAGTCAGAAGACAGTCAAGAAGACCTGGGCTTTGGGGAATAAGGGTTGACAACATCTCGTTAAATTATGCAATTACACACGTTCAGCACTCAATAAACAAGGGAACTGAACATTGTATGATAGTCACTCCCGATGCTCTTGCAGCCTTGAGAAGCAGGACCGATGAAAGATATAGGAAAATAATAAGGAATGCTGACCTTGTTTTGCCTGATGGTGCAGGACTTATAGCGGCTCTTAAAATTCTGCACACACCTATACAAGAAAGGATACCAGGTGTTGAGTTTACAGAGCATATCTGTAAAAGAGCGGCCTACGAAGGATGGGGTATATGGTTCCTAGGAGGCGCTCCAGGAACAGCTGAAGCAGCAGCGAGAAAACTTGCAGAGAAATATGAAGGGCTCAAGATTTCCGGAACAAGAAACGGATATTTCGAAGATGATGAAACAGATAAAATTTGCAGTGATATCAGAGAAAGCAATGCAAAGATCCTCTTTGTGGGGCTTGGAGTTCCTAAACAAGAATACTGGTTGGAAGAAAATCTTGACAAATCAGGCGCTACCGTTGGAATGGGAATAGGCGGCACCATGGATGTCATCTCCGGAAAACTGAAAAGGGCGCCCCGTATTTGGCAGATATTATGTCTTGAATGGCTTTATCGTACGATACAGGAACCATGGCGCTGGCGGAGAATACTTAAATTACCGGTATTTGCACTATATGTAATGCTCACAGCTCTTCATATCGACAAGTTTAATTATGACCGCCGGGATGAAAACACAGAAATATATTAATAGCAATTTACAACAACTTAACTTTTTTACAATATTTCATTACTTTTGTCTTTATATCTGGCGATAATAATAATATTATTGTATACTGTTAAGTTAATCAAACTAATAACGTCTTTATCGAAGGGAAGATTTTTGCATGAATATGGACAAACTTATGAAACAGGCACAGCGTATGCAAGCGGAAATGGAATTAGCACAAGAACAGCTTGCGAGTACAGTAGTTGAGGGAGTTTCTGGGGGCGGTATGGTCAAAGCTAAGGTGAACGGGAATGGAGACGTCCTTTCTGTCTCGATCTCACCAGAGGTCGTCGACCCTAAGGAAGTTGAAATGTTGGAGGACCTGATAATATCGGCCATCAAGGAAGCGCTTAAACAGAGCAGGGAGATGGCTAATGGCAAAATGAATTCTATAACCGGGGGAATGGGCGGATTTCCCGGTCTAATGTAGCTACAAAATGTCATCCACTTCACTGCCAAGTTCAGTACAAAAACTAATTAAATTATGGAGTAAACTACCTGGTATTGGTACAAAAACTGCCCGGCGTATGGTTTTTTTTATACTTAAACAGGATCCTAAATGGGTGAACGAGTTCATTGGCACAATAAAACAGGTAAAAGAGGAAACTCACCACTGCGGGGAGTGCGGTAACATAACCGACATAGAACCATGCTCTATCTGCAGGGATAAGATGAGAGATCGCAAGATAATGTGTGTCGTCGAGAGTGATGAAGACTGTATTTCAATCGAACAGGCAGGTATATTTAACGGTCTTTATCATGTTTTGGGAGGTCAAGTATCACCGCTTGACGAAGAGGACATACCGGAGGAAAGCATTACAAAGCTCAAACAAAGGGTATATGACTTAGAAATAGATGAAATAGTGCTTGCTACTGCACCAAGGATAGAGGGCGACCTAACTGCTTTTGCGATACAGGAGGCTCTAGAGGGAGTACATGTCAAAATATCAAGGCTCTCCTACGGTCTGCCTGTTGGCGGAAGTATAGGCTATGCAGACAGAGTTACTTTGCATATGGCTATGGAATCCAGAAAAGAGATGGTAAATGAATAATGTTTTAATACATTAAATATCCGCCAGACAATTCCCCCACCGTCTTTCCCGCATGATTTTGATCAGAAGGGTACCGTTTACCGTAAGGTAAACATATAAAATTTCCATAGTGCCCGCACTATTTCGAATGCGTTCTGAGATGCGGGAAACCAGCGACTTGAAGATTTAAAGACACTGGGTCTTCGATCTCGAAACACACTGGCAATTGTCTACAGGACAATGTAAAAAAATTAAAATATGAAAGGAGAATGCAAAATGTCGTCCGGATCAGGTCTTTCCGTAGTTATGAAAAGATTGGTTAGAGCAGTGATGATATTCATATGTGGTGCAGCCGGTTATCAGATATCTAAGATGGCCGTCGAAAATGCTTGGTGGCCCTCAGTGACACTGCTTCATCCAATTGCTACAACTGTAATTATTACTTTTATTTCAGCATGTTTCGGCTTTATACTTGCACCTTTATTCTGGTTAGGCGTAAGCAAGTTTGCACAGTTTACAGAATCTAAACTCCAGAATACGAGTGTACCGGAACTTACTGTAAGCCTTCTTGGGCTCATCCTAGGTCTTTTACTGGCAAATCTTATAGCTTTGCCGATGTCAAGGTTACCCGGAGGTATAGGTGTATATATAGCAATACTTTTGAATATTGCACTTGGATACCTTGGACTTCGCTTTTTTGTTAAGCGAAAAGATGATATCTGGAGTGTAATAACTAACATAGGAGATATCAAATTGCGCCTTCCCAAACGCAAAAAGAAAAACACTAACGGAAAAGAAGAGAAAGATACTGAGCTTGAAGTCGAGCCGGAGTTTTATTTCTCTATTCCTAAGGTTCTTGACACGAGCGCTATAATCGACGGCAGAATATTAGATGTTGCGCAAAGTGGATTCATAGAAGGCACGATTGTACTTCCGAGATTTATACTTGCGGAACTACAGGGTGTAGCCGACTCCACAGACCCATTAAGAAGAACTAGGGGTAGACGAGGCATGACAGTGGTCACCGAGCTTCAGAAAATAAACACTCTTAATATAGAAATACCCGAGACTACACTAAAAGATCTTGAAAGAGACAAGGTCGACGAGGCTCTAGTAGTCCTAGCCCGGCAGCTCAATGGAAAAGTTATAACTACAGATTACAACCTGAATCAGATTGCACAAATTGAGGGAGTTTCTGTCCTTAACGTAAACGATCTTGCTAATTCACTCAAACCCATGTTATTACCGGGAGAAAATGTTGAGATAGACATAATACGAATAGGCAAAGAGAACCACCAGGGTGTTGGCTACCTTGACGATGGAACCATGCTTGTTGTCGAAGACGGATACAAACGTATAGGGGAACGGGTCCAGGTGACTGTGACCTCTATGCTTCAGACATCAGCTGGAAGAATGGTATTCGGAAGAATCCGCCCTTAAAATGCCCCTTAAAACCTGGTCCTTTATAATAGTAGCAGGCGGTACCGGTACCCGTTTGGGAGGAACTCCTAAACAGTTCCGACTACTTGGCGGTATACCAGTCTGGAAGTGGTCTGCGAAAATTGCGGAAAAATTGTGGAATGAAGGAGCCATATCGGAATTAGTTCTTGTTGTTCCAAAGGAGTACCTGTCGGAAGTGGAGGAACAATGCGACTTTAAGATTCCTACACAAATAACTACCGGAGGGGCTACAAGGTCACAGTCAGTAATGAACGGATTAAAAATTTCATGCGGGTCTCACGTGTTGGTGCACGATGCGGCCCGTCCTTTTATAACTGAGGATTTATGCCGTAATTTGATTGCTCATACAATTATTCACGGCTCAGCAGTACCTCTTCTTCAAACAAAAGACTCTCTAAAAAGACTATACTTTGGAGAACTGACCTGTGTAGACAGAAACGAATTTTTCAAGACCCAGACGCCGCAGGCTTTTGAAAAAACTCCGCTCACAGAGGCTATAACCTTATTTGGTTTCGAAGGCACTGATGAAGCCGCAGCATGGGAAGCGGCAGGAAGAGAAATTTCTCATACAGAGGGATTTGAGTCAAACTTTAAGATCACCACAAAATTCGATTGGAAAATTGCCCTCTCTATTATTGGGTGTACAAAAAGGCAAAGGACAGGGCATGGCTTTGACGTACACCAGCTTGTCCCAGGCAGAAAACTTATATTAGCAGGAGTTGAACTGGAAAACGCAGAGCTTGGACTCCTTGGTCATTCAGACGCAGATATCGTGCTACACACGATAATGGACGCTATACTTGGAGCAGCTGGACTTCCTGATATAGGAACTCTCTTTCCGGCTTCAGATAAAAAATGGAAAGATGCGGACAGTAGAGAACTGTTGAAAACAGTGGTAAAAAATGTCCGTTCAGAGGGATGGAGCATAGATTGGGTAGATGTGACACTACAAGCTCAGGTACCAAAACTTGGCCACATGATACCCAAATTTATAGCAAGTGTAACATCTCTGATAGAAGAGAATGAGGAAGAAATAAACTTTAACATGAAGGTAAAATCGGCAGAGGGCTGTGGCTCGGTTGGGCGCAATGAATGTATGACCTGCCACGGAGTTGCAACTCTTTCAAAATACGATTTGAATTAAGGCTGTATTTACTTAGGGAACACTTGATATTTCCTGGGGAAATATAAATTTTTAGACGGAGGCAACGAATATGTCAAAAAATAGATTTGAAGAAAAATTTGTTGAATACAGAGGTTTTACGTTCGATGATGTCCTGCTCGTCCCGGGATACAGTGAAGTCGTACCTTCACAAGTAAACGTCTCCACAAAACTTACGCCACAGATATCCCTCAACATACCAATTTGTAGCGCAGCTATGGACACAGTGACAGACGGCAAACT
>JAAYEY010000122.1 GCA_012728505.1 Synergistaceae bacterium
CTACGTTAAAAGATATTGCGTCATAGCAACAGCAGCATTGTCGGCCCAGGATGCAGCTCCATTTGTGCTTACCGAAAATATTATCGTTATTAAGGAATCCTCTGGGCTAACGCGGACGATTGACCTTTACACAGAAAAACATCATTGACCGCATAAAGACAAACAACCTTTCTTTATGCTATGATAATGTGACGCATACATGGTAATTGTATGCGCTATATGTTTTTTTAAAGAGCACAGGGAGGTTTTTCAATGGCACAAATTGTGGACACCAGTGATTTTCGTCCAGGACTTAAGGTCAAATGGGAAGGCGGGATGTGGGTAATTCTTGAATGCTCCCATCACAAGATGGGAAGGGGAGGAGCAATAGTAAGAACTAAGCTTCGCAACCTTGAGACCGGATCTTCTGTTGAGCAGTCATTTAAGTCGGGAGAACGATTTGAAAGGATAGTTTTTGATGAAAGACCTGCCCATTACCAATATAAAGATGGAGACGACTATGTTTTTATGGACATGGAATCATTTGACCAAGTATACTTGTCTGAGGATATTTTAGGGGATGCGGTCAAATATCTGATCGACGACCTTCAAGTCAATTTTGATCTGTACGAAGAGCGGGTGATGGGTATAGAACTTCCAACCTCGGTTGCAATGCAGATTACGGATACACCTCCCGCATTTAAGGGAGATACAGCATCTGGCGGAGGCAAACCTGCCACTACAGAGACAGGCCTTGTCATAACGGTACCGTTTTTTGTTGAGAACGGTGAAATGGTTCTTGTTGATACAAGAACCGGAGAATACCTTGAAAGAGCAAAGAAATAATAAGGGGGGATCCTGATGAGCGCATGGGAAAAGATAGCTTACCTAAGAGGATTGATCGATGGTCAGAAGCAAGCGGACACGCCTGAGAAGGAAAAGTTTTATGGCGCATTGATGGAAACGCTTGAATCCTTGGCACAAGGCATGGAGGATCACGAAAAAGTACATCTGGAGCTCAACGACTATCTCGAACAACTTGATGAAGATGTGAGCGAGCTTGAGGATGATTTCGACGCCCTTCTCGAGGACGATGATGAAGATGATGACGATTATGAAGAGTTTGATGAAGAAGAGTATGCCTCGGTGACATGCCCGGAATGTTGTAAGGATTTTTATTATGAGCCTGCCGCCTATGAAGAAGATGAAGATCTTCTCTGTCCTCACTGTGGGAAGCCCTTCAAGTATCCCGAAGAATAAAATAACAACTAAAAAATAGATTAATTTCGGAACTAGTTGTCGATAAGGAGGAATAACCGCATGGTCGAGAATAATAAAGACGACTTCGTAGTAAACGAAGCAGAGGAACATGAAGAAATCGTTGCAGGGACCACTATCGATCAGTCTAACCTTGAAGGAAAGATACGTATTTCTGAAGATGTTATCGCTCAGCTTGCGACAAAGGCTCTCAACAGCGTTGAAGGCGTTACTCCGGCTAATCCCGGTCTCATGGCCAATCTTCGCCTTGGAAGAAAAACAGTCAACGGAGTAAGGATATCGATTTCTGACGGCGAAGCCACTGAGATAGTTGTAGACGCATACGTAGCCATAAAGTATGGTCTTCGCATTCCGGATGTATGCTGGGATGTGCAGGAAGCTGTAAAAGAGCAGATAGAGCGTTTTACAGGTTATAAAATAAAGGGTGTTAATGTATACGTCCAGGGAGTTACATTTGCTGAAAAAAAAGAACAAGCTGCACCCGGACCGGAAGATACTTATAACACACCAACAAAAGAGGCCTGATTTAACTAAATTTCAGCGATAGGGCCGGTTTCCTGAATGAGAAACCGGCCCTATCGATTAAGAGGTGAAAAAGATGCTTTTTTTATGGTCGGCAAACAAGTTTGGCAAGATATGGATTGACGGTGACTCTTTCCGCCAGATAGTTTCTAAAAGATTGCCGGAAGGTTATTACTGTCAGGAAGTCTCTTTCATAGGAGATGAAAACCTTCTGAATATTTATATTACCATGCCTGAGAATGGCAATGAAGAGGACAAAGTCAGATTGGAAACTAAGTTCAAAGACATCTTCACGAAATCAGGAATGGTGGTCCATATAAACTGGATCAGCATAGCGCCTCAGGACAATCCGAAGACTAATCCTATCTGGACTTTGCCGTTATTCTGGGCCGGAGCCGCGGCTTCTTTAGTCGCGCTAGTGCATCTTGGCCTGAAAGGCATACTTTGGTCTCTTTTTGCTGCAATCATTGGCTATGGAATCTCTTGGATACTGCTTACCGAGGATGGGAAAAAACAAGTTTCAGTAATGATGCAGCAGTTCAGGAGATGATGTTTTAATATGTCGTCTAAGTCACAGCTGCGCCACAGGTCCCGTGAGATTGCGCTCCAGCTAATTTACCAGCTAGATATTAGACCCTCTGCTAACGTCGATGAAGTCATAGAGCTTTACCCTTTAGAGGGTGAGGCAGATGGCGTATTTGATTATGCTTGCGAGCTGGTGAGAGGAGTTATGGACAACTTGGATACCATCTCAGACCTGCTTAGAGAAAACATTATAGGCTGGAGGCCTGAAAGAATGGTAGCTGTCGACAAGGTAGTTATATCAATTGCCCTTTATGAGGGTGTTATATCTAAAAAAGTACCTATCGCAGTTTCGATATCAGAAGCAGTTGTACTGGCTAAGGTTTTTGGAACAGCAGAATCGGGCCGTTTCGTTAATGGTGTTTTGGGGAGAATCGTCAGAAAAGAAGAGCCTCCGTTAACTTAGAATGCCATGTTTAAATATGAAAAAGAAGCAATACTTACCGTAGATGAAGTAACAAACAAAATTCGCGAAGCTCTTTATGCTTCCGGTGAATTTCAGAATATCTCCGTCAGGGGAGAACTCCTAGGATTTAAAAAACATTCAAGTGGGCACGCCTACTTTACAATAATTGGAGCAGAGACAAGGATTTCTTGTGTCCTGTTCCGTTCGAACGCCTCTTCTGTCATCTTGTGGCCAAAGGATGGAGATGAGGTTCTTGTTTGTGGAAAAGTTGATGTATATGGAGCGAGAGGTTCATACCAGATATATGCAACTACACTCTTGCCGCTTGGAGAAGGAGCTAAGGCGAGAGCTAAAGAGATGCTGTTCCAGAAGTTGACAGCTGAGGGAGTATTTGATATCAGACATAAGAGGCCACTTCCTCTCTTCCCCCGAAAAGTAGCTGTGATAACTTCCCCTACCGGCGCTGCTGTACAGGATGTAATAAAGATTGCTTCCCTCAGATTCCCGGCGTCAGAGATCTTGGTTGTACCAAGCCTCATGCAGGGTACAGGAGCTTCTTCTGAGATAAGAGATGCCTTTTCGAAATGTGCCTCTATGCACGATATCTCTCTCGTTATGCTCGTTAGGGGCGGCGGAAGTAGAGATGATCTTGATACCTTTGATACTGAAGACGTCGTCAGATCGATTCGCTCTTCTCCCGTTCCCGTAATAACAGGACTTGGTCATCAAATAGACAAGACTCTTTCAGATCTGGCAGCCGATGCTGAAGCACCGACACCTTCGGGAGCAGCAGAGAGGGTCTTCCCCGATTCAAAAGAGCTCTCAGCCTTCATAAAAGGTTCGATGCGTTCAATGCACGCTCACATATACAACAAAATCATAAAAATCAACTCTGATCTTAGCGACTCAAAAAAAAGGCTTCATTTCGGCATCACCAGAGGCGCATGTTTACCTGCCTCTGATTATTTAAATAACGTATTCAGTTCCCTTGTCTCCAATTTGAGTTACAGGCTTTCTAAAGCAGAGACAAAGCTAACTTCGACGGCAGGAGCTCTACAGAGTCTCTCTCCGCTTGCTGTGATGTCAAGAGGATTTACGATATGCAGGGACAGTGAGGGCAATATGATAAAAGATGTGTCCGCTCTTTCAGAACAACAGAATATAGACATATACTTCAGAGACGGACATGCAGAAGCAGGTATAAAAAACATATCTAAAGACAGCCGTTAAAGGCTTCGCAATATCAGAAAAACACGTACATAACAGTTGCCGGTTTTAACAACAACAACTTTTTTATTCTTCGATACAATAACTTTTTAATGGGGTGAATTAAATGCTGCCCAAAACAATAGAATGGCTGTGCGAAATCCCTCTTATGAGGCTTTTAGACCAGAGAAAAATACCGACATCTATAGAGTTTAGAGACTGCAGGACTTATGAGGAGACAGCTGCGGCGATAGAGGACATGACAGTAAGAGGCGCACCCGCCATAGGTGTTGCAGCTGCTTATGGGGTGGTTCTTGCTGCACATATCGACCATTCAAAAATTGAGGATGCGTTTTTGAGACTTTCCGCGACCAGACCTACCGCTGTTAACCTCTTTTGGTCGATCGAAAGAATGAGATTAGTTTACACTGAATATAAAGAGAGTCCGGAGCTTTACCAAATGCTTGAATCGGAAGCCCTAAAAATAGAAAGAGAAGATCGCGAAATAAACAGAAAAATTGGTGAGTCAGGCCAGAAAATACTTCCTGAAATAGCTACAGTGATAACACACTGCAACGCCGGCGCCCTTGCAACGGCTGGTTACGGAACTGCACTTGGCGTCTTAAGAGCGGCTAAAGAGGCTGGCAAACAAATTAAGGTCTATGCCGATGAAACAAGGCCGCGGCTTCAAGGAGGAAGACTGACAGCTTTTGAACTCTGTGAGGATGGATTCGATGTTACAGTTATCTGTGATTCTATGGCTCCCTTTTTAATGTCGAGAGAGAAGATCGATGCGGTCATAACAGGAGCTGACAGGATCGCTCTTAACGGAGATACGGCCAATAAAATAGGGACATATGGGTTAGCTGTTTCAGCTAAAAGACACAATGTTCCATTTTATATAGCTGCTCCTATTAGTACAATAGATTTTAACTGCCCAACCGGAGAGATGATACCGATAGAAGAGAGAGACCATGATGAAGTCCGGATGGCAGGCAGTGAAATCTTTGTTTATAAAAAAGCGAAGGTCTGGAACCCAGCCTTTGACGTTACGCCGGCCGAACTTATCACAGGGATAATTACCGAAGCAGGAATATTTGAACCATCACACATAAAGGAACTACAAGAATGAATTCGATACGAAATCTGGCTTAGCTTTCCTGCATGATTCTTATCATGAGGGGATTGGATATCAGTTGGGCGGGCTGCGGCAGAAAACGTGTCGCGGTAGTCGATAGCAAATCGGTTGGCAGTCAATGGGTATGAATCGGTCAAAAGACTGTAAGGGACGAAGATCCTGGCCCCCATCGTCTCCCCTCCCGCTCAAGTGCATACGGGAAAGACGGTGAGAGAGGATTTCTTGCTGTGTTTGGTTGCCCTCCCAATCGATTTCCAATTGACTACCAACCGATTTGCCATCGACTCCCGCGGCATATTACTCGCCGCTGCCCCCTAGCAGTCTTTTGATCGCTTCACTCCGGACGTTCCACCTGGCAGTCCTTGGTGTCTTTGAAAATAACTTTGTCATAGATACTTCAAACAGTCACAGATTTATCTGCTGTTGAGTGGTAATATTAAAGCAATATAGAATTCTTAGAAATCTATTGATACTTTCTTATATCATCTGACCATTGAACAGGAGTGGTGCCTTTGGATCATACTAATGTAAACGCTGAAGGTTGTTATATTGTCTGTACATGGTTGAGAACAGATAGGAAGGAGACAGTATTATGAGAAATGAATTTAAAATAGCTGATATCAGTTTGGCCCCTGAAGGACACAGGAGAATAGATTGGGCATGGGAATATATGCCTATCCTTAAACTAATTGCCGAAAGAGAAGAAAAACGTAAACCTCTTGAAGGCCTTGTTATAGGTTGCTGTCTGCACCTTGAGGCAAAGACAGCATGTCTTTTAAAGCTAATGCATAAACTTGGGGCTACGGTGGTAACAGCTGGAAGTAACCCGCTTTCCACGCAGGATCCCATATGCGCTGCACTAGTAGAAAAAGGTGTGCATGTCTTCAGCCGTAGAGGAATGACCCCACAGGAATATTCTGATAACATTGAGGAAATGCTGAGATGGGACCCGCAAATAATTATTGATGACGGCGGAGATGTCGTATCAATGATAATTGAAAAGAGGCGGGATCTGATTCCATCAATACTGGGCGGATGTGAAGAGACGACTACAGGTATTAAGCGTCTTCAGGCTATGCAAGCCGAAGGTGTCCTTCCGTTCCCGATGCTTGCTGTAAATGATGCACAGAGCAAATACCTTTTTGATAATCGTTACGGTACAGGCCAGTCTGTTTGGGATGCTATCCTAAGGACGACCAACCTTATCGTGGCAAGTAAAAGAGTCGTCATCGCCGGATACGGATGGTGCGGTAAAGGTACGGCTAGGAGAGCGGCTGGGCTTGGCGCCAAGGTAATAATAGTTGAGATAGATCCACACAGAGCGCTTGAAGCTATCATGGATGGCTTTGAAGTCATGGATATGCTCAAAGCTTCCAAAATAGGAGATATTTTTATTACAGTAACAGGGAACACAAAGGTCATTCGCAAAGAACACTTTATGCGTATGAAAGACGGCGTACTGCTATGTAACGCCGGTCATTTTGACGTTGAAGTATGTATACCCGATCTTGCCGATTTAGCAATTGAGACTCAAGCTACCAGAGATAATATATTGACATACATCCTTCCGGTAGGTCGTAGAATACACCTTCTGGGAGAAGGAAGACTAGTTAATCTTGCTGCTGGAGACGGGCATCCTGTTGAGATAATGGACCTCAGCTTTGCCGTACAGCTATTATCCTGTATCTATATCAGTAAATGCAAACTTGCACCCGGACTCTATAATGTACCGGCAGACCTGGACGCCAAAGTAGCTGAATTAAAGCTGGAATCTATGGGAATAAAGATTGAGCAGCTTACACAGGAACAGAGAGAATATCTAGCTGCATGGAAATGAATTTGAATAAGCGCGGATACAGAGACGTAGTTGTCTGGGATGCGGAAAGAAGCTCAGCAGAACGGTGTGATATCCTTGTCGAAGGTGATAAAATATCCTCTATTCTGCCCGTTGGAACTTTAAAACCCGGCTATGCTTATGAAGGAAAAGGAAACACTGCTCTTTTGCCCGGGTTTGTAAATGCACACGGACATACAGCCATGACCCTTTTGCGTGGACTAGGAGAAGAACTGCCGTTAATGGAGTGGCTCCAGAAGCGTATATGGCCTGTGGAAAATAACCTTGACGGAAATCTTGTAAAAACAGGAACGACCCTTGGAATTATGGAGATGCTCTCCACAGGAACAACATGTTTCGCAGATATGTATTTTTTTATGGATAGTGTCGCGGAGGCAGCTCTTGAAACCGGGATGAGATGCGGACTCTCAAGAGGTATCGTTGGAGACAGCGATGGAAGCAAACTCAGAGAGAACCTGAAATTCGCACGTGATTTTAACGGTAAAGACGGATTGATAAACGTTCAGCTTGGACCGCATGCACCATACACAGTGCCCTTTGAACTGATGAAACAGATCGCTGAAGAAGCCAAAGAATCAGGGTTGGGTGTTCAGCTCCACTGGCTTGAGGCAGCCTCTGAGTGGAGCATAAGTGGCTTTGAAGGCAAGATGACTCCTGAGCAGTACCTTTCAGACACAGGTATGATAGACGTCCCAAATCTTTTGCTTGCTCACTGTGTGTGGGTAAACAAGGAATCGGCTGAATTTTACGCTAAGGACAACGTGACTATTGCACATAACCCTAAAAGCAATCTAAAATTGGGTAGTGGAACAGCCCCAGTGCCAGCTTTTCTTAAAGCGGGCGCCTCAGTTGCGCTTGGTACAGATGGAGCTGCCAGCAATAACAGACTGGATATATGGGATGAGCTCAGGTTCGCGGCTCTGATACATAAAGGTGTCAACAACGATCCGACCCTCATTTCTTCATCAGAAGTGCTTAAAATGGCTACTGTGAACGGAGCAAGAGCGCTCGGTTTTAATGACACGGGGCTTATTAAAGAGGGTTACAAGGCAGATATGGTACTGATAGACCTTGATAAACCCCATTATGTAGGATGGGATCTAGAGAACCTTGTTGGGTATCTTGTATATGCGGGATCCTCTTCTGATGTAAAAGCTACAGTTGTTGCGGGGAAAATGCTTTACAAGGACGGATCATTTACCGGAATAGATAAAGATCAGGTTATTGCTGAGTCAAAGGCTGCACGCTGTAAACTTATCGGCAGATAACCGCTGATACTCACTCTGATTTGATCAAACAACGCGGGTAAACTAAAGTGCTCTTATCCGCATATGATATTCGGGTGCAAAAAAATAAAAAGTCAGGATCCATGTCGTACATAAAAGGGATCAAAGACTTCATTTTTTAAATTACAGGAGGCAGCTTAAATGCAGTATAGAAGCGGAAAAGAATTAAGGGAGTTATTTCTTTCATATTTTGAAGAAAAGGGGAGCAAAAGGTACCGCAGCTTTTCACTTGTCCCCGATGATCCAACGCTCCTTTTCACGATAGCGGGAATGGTGCCCTTCAAGCAGTATTTTCTAGGACTAAAGACCCCTGAAGTAAAGAGGGCAACAACAGCTCAGAAGTGCGTCAGGACTAACGACATTGAAAATGTCGGGCGTACAGCCAGACACCACACCTTTTTTGAAATGTTAGGAAATTTCAGCTTTGGAGACTATTTTAAAGAAGAGGTAATACCTTGGTCGTGGGAATTTCTTACAGAACGAGTCGGACTTGATCCAAATAGGTTATATGCAACTATCTACCTTGACGACGATGAGGCTCATGATATTTGGCGGGATAAGGTTGGTTTGCCTGAGGACAGGATCGTGCGCCTTGGTGCGGATGATAATTTCTGGGCAGCAGGTCCGGTAGGCCCCTGTGGCCCATGCTCCGAAATATTATATGATCAAGGTCCTGAGTTTTCGTGCGGGAAACCTACATGTACAGTGGGCTGTGATTGTGACCGATATCTTGAAATATGGAACCTGGTCTTCATGCAGTACAACAGGGACAAAGAAGGGACTCTAACACCTCTTCCAAATAAGAATATAGATACAGGAATGGGACTTGAAAGGCTTTCCGCAGTAGTGCAGAGAGTGCCCAATGATTTTGAGACAGATCTTTTCCGTCCGATAATTGATAAGGCATGTTCTTTAGGCGGAGTAAAGTATGGTAAAGATTCTAAATGCGACATGGCTGTAAAAGTAATTTCTGATCACATAAGGGCATCAGCATTTATGATAGCAGATGGGATACTGCCCGCAAATGATGGTAGGGGATATGTTCTCAGGCGTCTCATTAGAAGGAGCGCCCGCTATGGAAGGCTGCTTGGCATCGAGGACCCCTTTCTCACAAAATTGCTTCCTTCGGTGCGTGAGTCAATAGGTGATGAATATACAGAACTTGTGGAACAGGCCTCTGCGATTGAACAGATATTAAAGACTGAGGAAGAGCGATTTTCAAAGACCCTTTCACAGGGGAGTGACCTGTTGGAATCAGAAATAAAGAAGCTTAAGAGAGATTCAGTTAACCTCCTTCCCGGAAGCGTTGCGTTTGTACTTTACGACACATACGGTTTTCCTTTAGAACTTACAGAGGAGATGTGTGAGGAACAGGGAATAGCAGTAGACAAGGATGGTTTTAACAAGTCGATGGAGGATCAGCGCGAAAGAGCAAGAGCTTCAAGCAAACAGACCAGCTCAATTATTTCAAAGAGCGCATACACTGAAATCGCTGACAGAATTGGACCAAGTCCTTTTTGCGGATACACCAAAACTATAGCTGAAACTGAAGTAATGGCTCTTATATCTGACGGCAAAGAAAAAGAGTTTATAGTTGAGGGTGAAAAGGCGGATATAGTACTTTTAGATACTCCCTTTTACGCCGAAAAAGGTGGACAGGTAGGCGATACCGGAGTAATAACAGCTGAGGGCGCTATTTTTGAAGTAGAAGACACTGTATATCCGGTAAACGACCTAATAGTTCACAGGGGCAAACTTCTTAAAGGAACGATAAAGATGAACCAGTCTGTGACAGCATCTATAGATTTTGCAAGAAGAAAGAACATACAGAGGCATCATACAGCGACACACTTAATTCACGAGGCCCTCTCTAAGGTCTTGGGTCAGCATGTGAGACAAGCAGGGTCTATTGTTACGCCAACTTTCCTCCGCTTCGACTTTAACCACTTCGCAGCTCTTACTGTAGATCAGATTCGCGAGATCGAGTCTATTGTCTACGAACAGGTGCTTAGTAACTTACCTGTAAAAACCAAAGTAATGCCTATTGAAGAGGCTAAGAAAACAGGAGCCAAGGCACTTTTTGAGGAAAAATATGGTGACCAGGTAAGAGTGCTCGAGATTCCTGGCTACTCTACGGAGCTTTGCGGAGGTACACATGTAAAGGCGACTGGAGAGATTGGCGTCGTAAAGATTCTTCGTGAAGAAGGTATCGGATCTGGTGTAAGACGGCTCAACGCAATTGTCGGACAAAATGCACTGGGTATGTTCCAGCGTTTCAGCTACCTTACAGGCACCCTCGCGTCCGTCCTCGGAGAAGACCTTGATTCTGTACTCAGTAAGGTGGAGGACCTGCTTGACGAAAAAAAGATCCTTGAGAGAAAGAACAGGGAGCTTCAGGTCAAATCAGCAATGTCTGACATCGAGGAGAGTATAAGGCCTTGTGCAAACGCCAACGGTGTAGACTTCATCGTAGAAAAGTTTGAAAATATGAATATAGATCTACTTAGGCAGGTCGGTGACAGGATAAAACAAAAATATCCCGTTGCAGCGATCCTTCTTGTATGTATAGGAGAAGAGAAGCAAGTGACTTTGACAGCTATGGCGAGTGAAGAAGCTGTAAGTAAAGGAATAAGAGCCGACGAGCTGCTCAAAGAAATTGCCGAAGTGCTTGGAGGAAGAGGCGGAGGCAAGCCCACATTAGCCCAGGGCAGGGCTCCTAACGCAAGTAAACTCAACGAAGCTATTTTAAAAGCACCTGAAATTTTTGCCAAACTTGCTGCCAAGGATAGAGGCTAAACATTTGGAAAGAATCGTTGCTTTAGACATAGGTACTGTGAGAATAGGTGTAGCTGTAAGCGATCCATTTGGCTCTTTTGCGCAGGGCATAACCGTTCTTAAAGCAAATATTGATTGGATGAATGAGGTAAAGAAAATTATAGACAGCTACCAATCCACGAAACTCCTTGTCGGACTTCCAATAAGGACCAATGGTAAAGAGGGGCCTGAAGCTGAAAAGATAAGAGAAATTGCAGAAACAATACAGTGCAGATATCCAACGATTGAAATAATCTTTTGGGATGAACGTTTCACCACTGTCATAGCTCAGCAGTCACTTTTAGAAGGAGATGTATCGAGGAAGGGCCGTAAAGAAAGAGTAGACATGGTCGCAGCATCACTTC